>JARGFU010000003.1 GCA_029210625.1 Deltaproteobacteria bacterium
GCTCCAGGGTCGGGGAGGGTGTCTTCGCCCCACCAAGTGTGTGGCACCTCTTTCCGCAGCACCTCTTTCCGCACCTCTTTCCAGCACCTCTTTCCATCTTCACCAGGCCCGCCCTCCGAGCCAGCCTCACCGTGTCCACGAAGAGCCCGGCGAAGGCGTCGAAGTGAGTCTTCCGAAACTCGCTGATCACCGAGTGGTCCGGATGGTTTCCCGCCGCGATCACCCGAAACGCCACGTCCCGGTGAGTCGCCGATTCCATTCGCCGTGACGACCGCACTCCCACGCAGTAGCCGTACAGGAGCAGGGCCGTCATCATCCGCGGATCGTAGGGACGCGTCCCTCGTGGATCCTTGGCCTGGGTGACCGCGATGATCGGCCCGAGGTCGAGCTCCTCCACGACGTCGAGGATGAAGTAGGCGAGGTCATCTTCCGGCAGCCAATCCTGCGGTGAGGGGGCCAAAAGATACTGCTGCCGGGGCAGCCACGGACGGTAGGTCTTCACGCCGGCCATGCCCGAAAACGATCATGGCCAGCTGAGATTGTCGATCGCTGACCGGCGATCTATGCCCGACAGGCTCCTAGCCAGGCTCTCAGCGAAGCCCCGAGGCCCCATTCTACGTTGGACCGGAGCCTCGACGAGGCGACCGCGGGTCCGAAGACGCAGCAGGCGTCAAAGGTGCCTAGCCACAAGGGCGGCAATCCTTCCTGTCCCTTGGGTCCTAGGCTGGGATTGGCGATGAGGCCGAAATCCGATCGAATCGAGGAGCCAGTGCGTTGCGAGTCGTGATCAGCGAGTTCATGTCCCTTGACGGTGTGTGCCAGGCGCCAGGCGGCCCCGACGAGGACGTCGACGGTGGATTTCGTCACGGCGGTTGGTCGATGCCGTTCTTCGACCCCGAGGTGATGGGTGCCGCGATCGGCGACGGGTTCGCCACGACCGAGGCGCTGTTGTTCGGTCGCCGTACCTGGCAGGTCATGGCTGCGGCCTGGCCCGAGCGGTCCGGGGACGAGTTCGCGGACGCGATGAACCGCATCGAAAAGCACGTGGTGTCGGGATCGTTGAGCCCGGCCGACCTGACCTGGAACAACTCCCGCCTGATCCCAGCCGACGGTGCACTCGAGGCAATCGAGGAGCTGAAGGCGCGCCCGGGTGGGGACCTCCAGGTCATGGGCAGCCTCACCCTGGCGCGCGCACTGATCTCGGCCGATCTGGTCGATGAGCTGCGGCTCATGATCGAGCCCGTGTCCCTCGGCGGGGGTAAGCGGCTGTTCCCCGACGACATGAACGCCCGCCCGATGCGGCTCGTGTCCCACACGGTGGCGCCGACAGGGGTCCTCATCTGCACGTACCAGCCCACCGGTGAGCCGCTGCGTACTGGCCACAGTGACGAGCTCTACGAGGACCACGACAACCCCCCGGTCCCGCCCCGCCAGTAGCAAGTGCGGCAGTGGGGTCAGGCTCTCGACGAAGCCCCGGGGCCCCATCGTAGGCCAGAGCCGACCCGGTGCGTGGCTCGACATCACCATCCTGGGGATGGTGGCGGCCGCGGTCTCGGTCTCGGTGCTCGGGCGGTGGCGGGACGCTCGGTGCTCGACGGCGAAGATCGACCTCCTGACGATCGACACCGTCCTCGAGCTCCACACGGCCAGATACGGCGAGGTCCCGACCACCGATCAGGGGCTCGCGCTCCTCCTCGAGCGGGGCTTCGTGAAGACGGCGCTGATCGATCCCTGGAGGAAGCCCTACCTCTACCGGCAGCCCGGAACCCATAATCCCCGGGGGCCCGATGTAGGGACGCTCGGGGGCGATGGCCGGAGCGGGGGCCGGGGGGAGGATACGGACCTCTACCTCGGGGAGAGCGACCTGCGCTCGCCGGGGTGTGAACCCTGACCGCCGTGTTCGCTGTCTGCGGGGGACGCCCGCCCCCTCAGGCCGCCTCCGGCGCGACGGCGTGCCGGTCCTCGGGGCTCTGCTCCTTCTCCAGCTCCGTGCCCCGGGTGAACCAGCCGCGCAGCAGCAGCGCGGTCAGCGAGCCGCCGAGCGCCACCAGGGCGAGCACGAGCCACATCGCGTAGGGCGTGCGCCAGTACTCCACCTCCCCGGCCCGGAGCCGATCGCCGATGCCCTCGGGACACCAGTAGGCGAGCATGTGGCCCGAGACGAAGCCGATGGCCGTCTTCGCGAGGAAGTAGGGGACCATCGAGAGGCCGAAGTAGGTCCCCTCCTGGCCCTTGGGGGCGATGGCGGCCGTGTACTCCTGCAGGCGCGGCGACCAGATGAGCTCGCCGACCGTCAGCACGAGGAGGAAGATCCCCGCGGAGTAGTAGGTGAAGGTCGCCAGATCGAGGCCCCCGAAGGGCGGGACGGCCTGGAGCAGCAGCGCGACCGAGGTGATGAAGGCCCCGGTGACCAGCATCTTGTAGACGTTGAAGCGCTCGAGCACCGGGATGAGCACGATCAGCCCGACGATCACCCCGATGGGGTTGAGCGCCTGCAGGGTCCCGATGGCCGCGTCGCTGCCGATGACCCGGGTCCAGAACTTCGGGTGGAGGAGGCCGAGGTAGAGGAAGACCGCGCGCACGCCGAGCAGGAGCGAGATGAGCGCGGTGAAGCGCCAGAAGGCCGACTCGCGCAGCACCGCCTTCGCGATCTCGATGGGGCTCTGCCGCGGCGCGTCCGCCGCCTCCTCCTCTTCCGGCTCCTCGTCCTCGCCGACGAGCTGCTCCGTGTGGTGGATGGTCAGGAAGATCGCGACGATGGAGAGCAGCGAGGTGAGGATGCCGAAGGTGAAGATGTGGTAGCGGGGCCAGCCGAAGTCGATGAAGGCCCAGTCGACGACGAAGCCGCCGAGGGCGGCCCCGACGTTCATGAAGAGGTACCAGAGGTTGAACCCGGCGCCGCGGGACCGCTTGGTCGTGAAGCGCTTGTTCGCCGCCTGGAAGGCGGTCTGGACCATGGCGACGAAGGGCGCCATCAGCGCGAGCCCGGCCACGGCGACCGCCGTCCGCAGGGTGCCCTCCGGCAGGAAGACCGCCGCGACGATGCCCGCCCGGCTCACCGCCATGCCCACCATCGACAGCCAGAGCGAGCGCTTGATGCCGAGCCAGTCGGTCAGCAGGCCGGAGAGGAAGAGGAAGATCGTGGTCGCCGACGAGAAGACCATGAAGGCGTAGCCGGCGTCGGCGTCGTCGAGCCCGAAGTCGTCGCTCAGGCTCAGGATCACGATGTTGAACATCGCGAAGTAGGCCGTGCTGTCCAGCACGTTGACGATCTGCAGACCCCAGTACTCCCGGCGGGTCTCCTTCAGGACGGAGAAGTCCTTGAAGTACTTCACGACGGGGTTCACGCGCTCGGTGCTCATGGGCTCCTCGGGCTAGCTGCCTTTAAGCGGGTCGTGCCGCTTCGCCTGCTCGGCGACCAGGCGAGCGGCGCGGTGCCCGGCCAGGAACTCGCCCTCGAGGCCGAGGCCGGGGACGTTCTCCCGGCCGGCGAGGATGAGGTTCTTGTAGGGCGTCGAGGGCGGCAGCAGGCCCACGCCGAGGGAGAGGCCGAGGTCGGTCTCCAGGCGGGGCCAGGGGTTCAGGCGCGAGCCCCGGCTCTCGCCGTCCTCGAGGATCGGCGCCGAGGTGGCGACCAGGTGCTCGTCGAGGAAGGGGAGCAGGTCGGAGCGCAGCAGGTCCAGGAGGCGCGCCTCCTCCTGCTCGAAGAAGGGGCGGCCCTGCTCCCGGCGGGAGGCCGGGACGAAGGTCGAGATCTGCAGCACCTCCTCGCCCTCGCCGCCGGCCTCGGGGAAGCGCTCGAGGAGGAGCACCTCGCCGTCGAGGGCCCCGTTCTCGCGGGGCAGGTAGAGGGCCGCGTCGGCGAGGCCGAGGGGCAGCTTCCCGGCCTTCAGGACCAGGTTCAGGGAGAAGAGCAGCTCTCGCGGGCGCACCGAGCCGAGGCGGGCGTCGAACTTGCGGCGGCGCGAGTCGAGGGGGAGCAGGCGGCGCAGCGCCGCGACCTCGAGGCCCGAGACCACGAAGCGCGGGTGGTACTCGGTGTTGTCGTCGAGCACCTCGATGACGTCGATCCTGCCGCTCTTCACCCCGATGCTCTCGACGATGCCCTTGTTGCCGCCGGCGCGTACCCCGCCGAGGCTCTCGAAGCGGCGGCGCAGGAGGCTCGCGTAGCCGCCCGGCTCGAGCTCGGCGGTGCCGCGCACGACCCCCTGGAGCAGGCCGGCCACGCTGCGCAGGCGCTGCAGGGGCGACGGCGCCTCGGTGTGGAGGTAGCTGCCGAGGCGCTCCAGCCCGGCGAAGAGGGTCTCGAGCTCGGGCAGGCCCTCGAAGGAGGGGGCGGTGTCGGGGACCGTGTCGCCGAGGCGCTTGAGGGCGCGGCGCTCGAAGAGGCCGTCGGGGGGCAGCGGCGGGTGCTCGGCCAGCAGCTTGCTGGTCTCGGCGTCGGCGTGGAGGAGCGCGGCGATCCGCTCCGCGGCGCGGGCGCCGAGCTCCTCGCCGAACTCGCGGGAGAGCTCCGCGCGCTGCTTCTCGGGCTCGAAGGGCAGCGAGAAGCGGCGGCCCGGGGTGAGGATCTGCAGGGCTGGCAGGGCGCGCAGCAGGCGGCCGCTGTCGGCCACCAGGGAGAGGGTGTCCAGGACCTCGGCCATCACCGGGCTGCGGCGGGGGAGGGGGAGGAACTCGGGCGCCACCGGGAGCGCGCGCCCCGCGTGGTGGTAGAGGCCGGCGAGCCCGTCGTGCTCGACGTGGACGACCTTGTAGCCCTTCTTGCGCAGGAGGCAGGCGGCCACCAGGGCACCGGTGCTGCCGCCGAGCACCGCCACGTCGAAGACCCGGCGCGTCTTCATGCCTCGCCCCCGTCGAAGATCACGAGGTCGTCGGTGGGGGGCAGCAACCCCGGAAAGCCCGGGCGCCGCGCGCGGGCCTCGAGCCGGCCCTCGGCGATCCACTGGAGGACCAGGGGGTAGAGGCGGTGCTCCTGCCGCTGGATCCGCGCGGTGAGGCTGGCCTCGTCGTCGCCCGCCTCCACCGGAACCAGGGCCTGCGCCAGGCGGGGGCCGGTGTCGCAGCCGGCGTCGACCAGGTGCACCGTGCAGCCGGTCTCGCGCACCCCGGCCTCGAGGGCCTGCCGGGCGCCGTGGAGGCCGGGGAAGGCCGGCAGGAGGGCAGGGTGGATGTTGAGGATCCGGTCGGGGTAGGCCGAGAGCAGGGTCGCCCCCACCAGGCGCATGAAGCCGGCGAGCACCAGCCACTCGACGCCGTGCTCGGCGAGCACCTCGCAGATCCGCGCCTCGAAGGCCTCGCGGCTCTCGAAGTGCTTGTGCGAGACGTGGACGGCGGGGATGCCCAGATCTCTCGCCCGGGCGAAGACGCCGGCCTTCTCCTTGTTGCAGACCAGCACCGCGATCTTCGCGTCGAGCTCGCCGCGCTCGATCGCCCGGCCGATGGCCTCGAAGTTGCTGCCGCTGCCCGAGGCGAGGACACCGAGGGTGAGGGTCATGCGAGACCCTCGAGCTCCACGGCGGCCGGACCGTCGCCGCTCACGAGCTCACCGATCTCCACCGCCTCGACCCCGGCCCCGGCGAGGAGGGCGAGGGAGGCGTCGGCCGCCTCGGCGGGGACGACGGCGCAGAAGCCCACGCCCATGTTGAAGGTGCGGTGGGCCTCCAGGGGCGGCACGCCCCACTCCAGGAGCAGGTCGAAGATCGGCGGGCGCCGCCAGGCGGTGGCGTCGAGGCGGGCCACCAGGCCCGCGGGGAGCGAGCGGGGCAGGTTCTCGATGAGGCCGCCGCCGGTGATGTGGGCCAGGCTTCGCACGGGCTGCGCCGCGAGGAGGGCGAGGGCGGCCTTCACGTAGATCCGGGTGGGCTCGAGGAGGGCCTCGGCCAGGGTCTCGCCGCCGAGCACCTCGGGCCTCGCGTCCCAGGGGAGGCCCTGCTCCTCCACCAGCTTGCGGGCCAGGGAGTAGCCGTTGCTGTGCAGGCCGTTGGAGAGCAGGCCGATCACCCGGTCGCCCGCCACGGCGCTCTTGCCGTCGAGGATCTTCGCGCGCTCGACCACCCCCACGGCGAAGCCGGCGAGGTCGAAGTGCCCCGGGGCATAGAAGCCCGGCATCTCGGCGGTCTCACCCCCGAGGAGGGCGGCGCCCGCCTGCTCGCAGCCGTCGGCGATCCCCTCGATCACCTCCCGCGCGGCCTCGACCTCGAGGCGGCCGGTGGCGAAGTAGTCGAGGAAGAAGAGGGGCTCGGCGCCGCAGACCACGATGTCGTTCACGCACATCGCGACCAGGTCCTGCCCGAGGCCGCGGTGGATCCCCGTGGCCTGCGCGACCATCAGCTTCGTGCCGACGCCGTCGGTGCCGGCGACCAGGACCGGATCCTCGAGCCCCTCGGGCAGCGAGAAGAGGCCGCCGAAGCCGCCGAGGCCGCCGAGGACCTCCGGCCGGCGCGTCCGGGCGGCGGCGGGCTTGATCGCCTCCACCAGGGCGTTGCCCGCCGCGATGTCGACGCCTGCCTCCTGGTAGGTCTTCGTGCCCATTCGCGGCGGACCCTACGCGGGCGCCAATGTCAGGGCAACACCGAGAAGCAGTAGGCCGCGCCCCCCTCGGGGAGGGGGTCCTCGGGGCCGAGCGCGTCCACGCAGCTCGCGTCTCCGTACTCGGCCTGCCAGGGGGCGTAGCCGAAGTTCCCGTCGCCGTCCTCGGCCTCGACGAACCAGTGGAGCTCGGCGCCGGCGGGGTAGCCGGGGATCTCGCCGGTGAAGCGGCCGTCGCCCCGGTCCTCCATCAGGAGCACCTCGGCGGTGGCGGCCTCGGCGCTGCGGAAGGAGAGCCGCACGGCGGCGATCTCCCGGTTCTCCCGCACCACCACCGCCACGGCGTAGGGGCCCAGGGGGTCCCGGGTGTCACCCAGGGCCGTGGCCTCGACCACCGGGGCGTTGGGATCGGCGCAGGCGAGCAGCCCGAGGCAGGCGAGGATCGAGGCGAGGCGGCGCATGGCGGTCATCCTATCCGGATCCCCTCTCACTGGCAGCGGTTGCTCACGCAGCTCTGGCCGGCCAGGCAGTCGCCGTCGCTCGTGCACTGGGTGCCCGAGACGCACTGGCCGCTCACGCAGATCTGGTTGGAGAGGCAGTCGGTGTCGATCCGGCAGACCGCCGGGAAGTTGCAGAAGCCGAAGTTGCACTCGCCGTTGGGGGCGCAGTCCACGTCGCGCTCACAGAGGTTGCCGGGGAAGAAGAAGCAGCCCCCCTCGATGCAGCTCTGGTTCACCGGGCACTCGGCGTCGGTCTGGCAGCCCCCCGGGTTCATGCAGCGCCGGTTCACGCACTGCAGCCCGCTCATGCAGTCGCTGATGTCGGTGCAGAAGAGGGGGATCAGGCAGCGGCCGGCGGTGCAGGAGAAGTTGTCGTTGCAGTCGGCGTCCGAGGCACAGACGAAGGGCTGGCAGGAGCCCATGTCGCAGCGCTGATCGATCGGGCAGTCGGCGTCCGAGAGGCAGTCGAGGGTGGGCCAGCAGGTGCCGTTGAAGCACATGGTTCCGGTGGGGCAGTCCACGTCGCCCTGGCAGGTGGGCTGGGTGCCGCAGGTGTCCCCGAGGCAGAGCTGGCCGGCCGGGCAGTCGAGGTCGTCGGCGCAGGTGGTGTCGGCGATGCAGGTGGCCGAGAGGGCGTCGCAGATCTCGGGGGCCACGCAGTCCGCGTCGCTGCGGCAGGCGCCCGCCGGCAGGCAGCGGTACCAGATGCAGAAGCCGGCGCCGCAGTCGGCGTCCTCGAAGCAGGTGCCGGCGAAGCCGCAGGTGCCGTTGATGCAGTTCTGGCCCGCGCCGCACTCGAAGTGGAAGGTGCAGGGCTGGAGGAAGCGGCAGTGGCCCTGGACGCAGGAGGCGCCCGGGCAGTCCTCCGGGAGGGAGCAGGCCGGGGCGTGGATGCAGGTGCCGCCGTCGCAGACGTGATCGACGGGGCAGGTGCCGTCGGCGGCGCAGGCGCCGGCCTCGCAGCGGCCGTTGGCGCAGGTGTCGCCGGTGGGGCAGGCGGTGTCGGAGAGGCAGGTGCCCCGCCAGGCGCAGGCGCCACCCTCGCAGACGTAGCCCGCGCCGCAGTCGAGGTCGGCGCGGCACTCGGGCGGGACGCTGCAGTAGCCGAGGTCGCAGACCTCCTGCACGCGGCAGTCGGCGTCGGTGGTGCACTGGCCGGGCAGCTGGATGCAGCCCCCGGAGACGCAGGAGAGGCCCGGGGGGCAGTCCGCCGGCGTGGCGCAGGCGGCGGCGCCCTGGCACTCCCCGTTGACGCAGGTGGAGCCGGCGCCGAGCCAGGCGCAGGTGGCGTCGTCCAGGCAGAGGAGGGGCGGCCAGCAGGCCCCGCTCCAGCAGCGCCAGTCGTCCGGGCAGTCGGCGTGGGTGGCGCAGGTCTCGGGCACGCACTTCAGGAGATCGCAGCGCTCGCCCGGGGCGCACTCGGCGTCGGTGCGGCAGTCGGGGTAGGGCGTGCAGATCACGTCCTTGCAGTAGGTGCCGCCCGGGCAGTCGAGGTCGCTCCGGCAGAGAGCGTAGGCCTGGCAGGCGCCGCCCACGCAGTAGCCCAGGGGCTGACAGTCGGCGTGCCCGGTGCAGCTCACCAGGGTCTCGCACTGCCGCGAGTTGTAGCTGCACTCCTCGCCGGGACCGCAGTCGGCGTCGGACTGGCAGCCCGGGAGGGCGACGCAGGCCCCGTAGGAGCAGGTCTCGCTCGCCCCGCAGTCGGTGTCGGCGCTGCACTCGGCGGGGGGCACGCAGGTGGAGAGCTCACAGGTCCAGGTGGCCGGACACTCGTGGGTGTAGCGGCAGGCCCCGGGGGGCAGGACGCACTGCTGCCGGTCGCAGACCTCGGCCGCGGAGGGGCAGTCGCTGCTGGTCGCGCACTCGGGCACCCACACGCAGCTCCCGCTCACGCAGCCCGTGCTCTCGGGGCAGTCGGCGTCGCTCTGGCAGCCGGCCCGCGGGACGCAGAGGCCGTCGTTGCAGACCTCGCCGGTGGCACAGTGCAGGTCGCTGACGCAGTAGGGCGCCGCGACGCAGACGCCGGCCTCGCAGGCCTCCCCCGTCGGGCACTCGAGCTCGGAGCGGCACTCCGGGCGGGCGCTGCAGAAGCCCACGTTGCACTCCCGGCCCACGCCGCAGTCCGCGTCGGTCTCGCACTGGGGCGGGGGGAGGGCGGTGCAGGCGCCGAGGACGCAGTACTCGTTGCTGCGGCACTCGCTGTCGTCGGTGCATCCGCCCGGCTCCTGGCAGAGGTGCTGGACGCAGGAGAGCTCGAAGAGGCAGTCGGCGTCGGTGGTGCAGAGCAGGGGAGGGAAGCAGCGCTCGGCCTCGCAGGTCCAGCCGTTGCTGCACTCGGCGTCCTCGCTGCAGGTGTAGGGCTGGCAGCTGCCCCAGTCGCAGCGCTCGCCCGGCGCGCACTCGAAGTCCTCGACGCAGTCGGGGATGGCCATGCAGACCCCACTGCGGGTGCAGTACTCGCCCGCGCCGCACTCGGCGTCGGCCCGGCACATGCGCCAGGCCTGGCAGGCGCCGTCGAGGCAGAAGCTGCCCCCGCCGCAGTCGGCGTCGTCGGTGCAGGCCACGCGCGGGACGCAGGTCCGGCCGTAGAGGGCGCAGACCTCCTCTGCGAGGCAGTCGGCGTCCGTGCGGCAGCCCTCGATGGCCTCGCAGCGGCCCGCGACGCACTGGAAGGCGCCCGGGCAGTCGCCGTCGGTCAGGCAGCCGGGATCGAGGCAGGCCCCCAGCTCGCAGACCTCACCGTCGCCGCAGTCGGTGTCGCTCTGGCAGCCGCCCAGCGCGGTGCAGACTCCGGCCTGGCAGATCTCCAGGTCCTCGCAGTCGAGGCTGGTGCTGCAGCGGCAGGGTCCGGCCACGCACTCCCCGCCGGTGCAGCTCTCGCAGGCCTGGCAGTCGGCGTCGGAGCCGCAGGTGGCGCAGCCCGGATCGACCTCGCAGATCTGATCGTCGTTGCAGAGCTCGCAGGGCCCGCAGGCGGGATCGCAGGTCTCCACGGCGACGGTCGAGCGGCCGCAGCCAGCCAGCAGGACGAGCGAGGGGAGGAGCGCGAGGAGGAGCGGGCTCGTGCGGGTCATGGACCCATTGTCCCGCTCCGGGAGCGCTCCGCTCAAGGCGAGGAGGAGTAAAAAAGCGCGCCGCGGCGTCTTCAGTCGAGCAGCCCGAGGAGGGCGCGCAGGGCGTCGGTCTGGGTGATGATGCCGACCAGGCGGCCGTGCTCGACCACCGGGATGCCGCCGATCTTCCGCTCGATCATCTGCTCGACCGCGTCGGCGAGGTTGGCGTCCGGCGAGATGGTCACCGGCTCGCGGGTCATCAGCCGCTGGATGGTCGTCTCGTCGAGGAGCTGCTCCCGGTCCTCCGCCTCGAGGCCAGAGAGCGGCGAGGGCAGCGACCGCTTCAGATCGCGGTCGGTGAAGATGCCCACCAGCTGCCCCTCCTCGTCGACGACGGGCAGGTGGCGGATCTTCCGCACGAGCACGCACTCGACCGCCGCTCGGAGCGTATCCGTCTCCTGCAGGGTGGTGGGCTCGCTGGCCATGTACTCCCGGACGATCTTGTGGGTCATCAGGCCGATCTCCCTTCCAGGGGGCCAGGCGGCACCGGGAGGGTGCACGCCTTCTGTCTTCATTGTACGACTCCAGCCCGTGGAAGGCACAAATTCACCTGGCCGCGTCTGCGTCTTCGCTCGCCCGCCCCGGGCCGGGAGGGTCAAGACCCGGCTGGCGGCGGCGCTCGGGGACGCGGCGGCCCTCGCCCTCTACCGCGCCTTCCTCGCCGACACCCTGGAGGCGGCGGGGCGCAGCGGGGCCGAGGTCGTCGTGCACCTCGCCGAGGCGCCACCCCCCGGACAGGCGGCAGGAAGGGAGGAGGCCCTCTCGGGGCTGCCCTGGCGGCTGCAGGGGGAGGGGGATCTGGGCGCCCGGATGGCGGGCGCCTTCGCCGCCGAGGCCGCCGATGGCGTCGCCACCCTCGCCATCGTCGGCTCGGATCTGCCGGCCCTGCGCCCGGCGGACCTGCGGGCCTGCCTGGCGCGGGCCCGGGAGGGGGCGGCGGTGCTGGCCCCCACCCCGGACGGCGGCTTCTGGTGCGTCGCCGGGCCCGCCGGCCTCCCCTGGGCCGCGGTCTTCGAGGGGGTCGCGTGGAGCAGCGGCGGCGAGCGGGTGGCCTGCGAGGCCCGCCTGCGGGCGCGGGGGGTGGAGGTGGCGGCCGGCCCTCTGCTCCGGGACGTGGATCGGCTCGAGGATCTGCTGGCGCTCTGGGAGGAGGTGCGGGACGCCGGGCCCGGCCTCGCCCGCCACACCCGGGCGGCGATCGCCGCGGACCCCGCCCTGCGCGAGCGCTTTCGGTAGCCGGCAGGTCGCCTGCGCTGCTACCCTCGCGGACCGAAGATGAGCGGGGAAGCTGGAGGATGGAAGCGCCATCTGGTGCCGACGGCGTGGAAGGTGGCGCTGGCGCTGGGGATCCTGGCGGCGGGGCTGCACCTGAGGGCCTTCTCGGGGGTGCGGGCCGAGGACACCCTCGCCGGCTCCCTGGAGGCGAAGGCCCTGGACATCAAGTTCCGGTTGCGGGGCCCCATCACGCCCTCGGGGCACGTCACCGTCATCGGCATCGACGAGCGCTCGGTGGGGACCTACGGCCTCTGGCCCTGGGACCGCAGCATCGTCGCCGACCTGGTCGACCGGCTGACCGAGGCGAAGGTGCGGGTCATCGCCCTGGACATGTCCTTCGTCGACGCCCAGCTCTCCGGGCGGCACACGACCCTCCACGAGATCCACGAGATCTATCAGGAGGCCGTCGCCGGCGGCCTGAAGGTCCCGGAGGGGGTGGCGCTCGAGGAGGGTGAGGCGAAGCGCCCCACCGTCCCCGAGCTGGACGCCTACTTCGAGAGGACCCTCTCGGAGCAGGGGCCGGACGAGCAGCTGGCGAAGGCCATCTTCGAGTCCGGCCGGGTGGTCTGGGGTCTCTTCGGCTACCGCTCCCGCGAGGGCGTGCGCTCGGTGAACCTCTCCGAGGAGCACCTCGACGCCTGCTTCACCCGGGTGCGGCCCTTCCTCGTCGCGCACCTCTACGAGGCCCGCACCGACGCCGAGAGCGGCGCGGAGCGAGAGTACGCCCTCGAGGTGCCGGTGGACGCGCCCCAGGTGAACATCGGCTACCTCAACGAGGGCATCGAGTCGCCCCTGCCGGCCTTCTCGGCGGCCACCCCCTACTTCGGGCTGATCAACGTCTACCCCGACCGGGACGGCGGCCTGCGCCGCGCCGAGGTGCTGCAGCGCTATCGCGATCGCCTGGTGCCCTCCCTCGCCCTTCGCAGCGTGGCGGCCTACCTCGGCTCCAACATCTACCCCCTCTGGGACGCCGAGCAGGGGCAGGTGCTCACCGTCCGCCTCCGGGTCGGCTCGGCCGAGGCCGACGGCCTGGCCATCACCGACGCCCACGGCGCCATCGACTGGATGGAGCAGCGCGCCGAGGAGCTCCCGCCCGGCCCCTGGGAGGAGGCCCACGTCGCGAAGTGGGAGGCCTGGCGCGAGGAGCGGCAGGAGGCCATCGACAACCTCCCCGAGGACGTCGAGGAGTTCCCGCCGGTCGACCCCGTCACCCTCCCGGGCTTCGCCTACGGCGACAAGTTCGATCTCGATCTCGACCCCGTGCAGCAGGGCCGGATCCTGATCAACCACCTCGGCCGCGGCCGCGACTTCGACACCGTCTCCGCGGTGGACGTCCTCGAGGGCAAGGCCGATCCCGAGTTGCTCGCCGGGCGCATCGCCCTGGTCGGCGTCACCGCCCTGGGCACCTACGATCAGCGGGTCACGCCCTACGACGGGATGATCCCCGGCGTCTACGTGCAGTCGGCGATCATGGACAACATCCTCTCCCGCCGCCTGCTGGTGCGCTGGGGCTGGATGGCCCCCATCGAGGCGGTGATCCTCCTCGGCATCGCGCTCCTGGTCGGGCTGGCCCTGCCGCGGATCAAGGGGGCGGTCTTCATCGTCCTCTTCGTGGTCCTCGGGGTGGGGATCTACATCGCCGTCGATCTCTACGTCTTCGTGAACCACGGGGTGGAGCTCTTCCTCTTCACGCCGTTGGCCTTCTTCGTCGGCACCAGCGGCGTGGTCCTGGGGCTGCAGCTCGCCCTTACCGACCGCGAGAAGCGCAAGGTGCGCCGCGCCTTCCAGCACTACCTGGCCCCCTCGGTCCTGGAGAGCGTGCTCAAGGACGAGAGCAAGCTCGCCCTGAACCCCACCAAGGCCGAGCTCTCGGTGCTCTTCTCCGACATCCGCGGCTTCACCACCATCAGCGAGCGGCTGCCTCCCGAGCAGCTCGCGATCGTGTTGAACACCTACCTGACGCCGATGACCCACGTGGTCTTCGAGCAGGGCGGCACCCTCGACAAGTACATGGGCGACGCCATCATGGCCTTCTGGGGCGATCCCATCCCCTTCGAGGATCACGCCCTGCGGGCCTGCACCACCGCGGTGAAGATGATCGAGGTCTGCGACCGCCTCGCCGAGGAGTTCGTGGAGCGCGGCTGGCCGCCCATCGAGATCGGCATCGGCATCAACACCGGTCAGGTGTCGGTGGGCAACTTCGGTTCGGACATGCTCTTCGACTACACGGTGATGGGCGACTCGGTGAACCTCGCCTCCCGCCTCGAGGGTACGAACAAGCAGTACGGCACCAAGATCATCATCAGCGAGGCGACCCTGGCCAAGGTCAGCGGCCAGGTGGTGGTGCGGCCCCTGGACGCGGTGCGGGTGAAGGGCAAGCGGGAGCCGGTGCGGATCTACGAGCTGCTGGCCCTCGGGCAGCCCACCCCGGAGCAGAAGGTCTTCCTCGACCTCTTCTCCGAGGCGCTGGTGCACTACAAGGAGCAGCTCTGGGATCGCGCCATCGCGCTCTTCCAGGAGTGCCTGGAGCACCAGCCGGGGGACTACGCGGCGCAGCTCTACATCGCGCGCAGCAACGCCATGAAGGAGACTCCGCCGGGAGACGACTGGGATGGCGTCTACACGATGACGACCAAGTAGGAGCGGGTTGAGGACGATGTCCGAGCGCAAGATCCGGAAGCTGAAGGAGGCGGTGGCCAAGAGCCTGGCCCGCCAGCACTACCAGGACGCCCTGACGGCGGCCGAGGAGCTCATCGAGCTCGATCCCCGGGACGACCGCACCCTGCTGAAGGTGGGCGAGCTCCACCAGCGCCTCGGCAACGAGGAGAAGGCCCTGGAGGTCTACCACCGGGTCGCCGACTTCTACGCCGACGACGGGCGGCTGGTGCGGGCCATCTCGGTGCTGAAGATGATCCTCCAGCTCCAGCCCGAGGACACCGCCACCGCCAAGAAGCTCTCGCTCCTCTACGCCGCCCGGGGGCTGCCGCCCTCCAAGGCGGTGAAGGCGATGCTGGACGAGAAGGTCCACGCCGCCGACCACGCCCCGGAGCCCGCGCCGGAGCCTGCCCCCCCGCCGGGTCCGAAGCCCGCGCCCGCCGGGCTCGCGCCGAAGCCGGTGCCCCGCCCCGCGCCCCCCTCGATGCCCCCGCCGAGGCCGGTGAGCTTCGACGAGATCTCCGTCGAGATCGAGATCCCGGTGGAGGTTCAGGAGGCCCTCGACCCGGAGCTGGCCGCCGCGCCCGAACCGGCGCCCGCGCCCGCACCAGCACCCGCGCCCGCCCCCGCGCCCCGCGCCGGGCCGAGCGGCTCCGAGCTCCTCGCCGCCATGGCCGAGGCCGAGAACCCCTTCGCCGTCACCAGCGACGAGGAGGCGCGGCGGCAGCTGGCCGAGGACGACCTGCAGTCCCTCGACCTGGGTGACCTGGACCTGGCCTTCGTGGAGCTGGCCCCCGACGCCCTGCCGGAGATGCCCCACACGCCTCTCTTCTCCGACCTGGCCCCCGAGGAGCTCCATGCCCTCCTCACCCGGGTGCAGGCGCGGCCCATCGCCCCCGGTCAGACGGTGGTCGAGCAGGGCGACGTGGGCTCGTCGATCTTCGTGGTCAGCGATGGGCACCTGGTCGTCGAGGTGAACTCCGGCGAGTCCGTGCAGGAGGTCGCCGAGCTGGAGGAGGGCGCCTTCTTCGGCGAGTTCGGGATGCTCACCGACGGCATCCGCCACGCGACCGTAAGGGCCGTGGACGACGTCGAGGTGCTGGAGATCCACCACGAGGACCTGCTCGAGCTCACCCGGCAGCACCCGCGGGTGCGCAGAGTCCTGGTCGAGTTCTACCAGAAGCGCGCCATGGAGACGGCCCTGGCCGCCTCGCGGGTCTTCGGTAGCCTGGACCAGTTCGCGCGGCACGAGCTCGCCCGCTGCGCCTCGATGGAGCGCCACCAGGCCGAGTCGACCATCCTGCAGGAGGGCGACGATCCCGAGGGCATCTTCCTGGTGAAGCGGGGCAAGCTGCGGGTCGAGAGCCGCGGGCTGCAGGACGAGGCGGTCGCGCTCGCCGAGCTCGGGCCGGGCGACTTCTTCGGCGAGATCTCCACCTTCAGCGGCTCACCGGTGACCGCCGACGTGGTCGCCGACGAGGCGGTGGAGGTCCTGAAGATCTCCCGGCGCGAGGTCCTCGAGTTCTGCGGTGATCACCCGGGCGTACGTGAGGTCCTCGAGGAGATCGGGCAGCGCCGCCTGCACGAGTCGATCGATCGCCTCACCTCGGCCGGCCTGGTCTGAACCACCCGCCCTCGCGTTCGGCCAGACCGGGGTTGGATCGACCCCATACTTCTTGCTAGGCAGGCCCCTATACGCGAGGCTGTCCGCTCACCGGGCCAGAGTGGAACTCTCGAGAACAGGGTAGAGCCCCATGGGTGTCGAGGACGTCCTCTTCCAGAAATTCGGCAAGACCTTCCCCGCCGGCACCGTGCTCTTCCGCGAGGGAGAGGGCGGCGACGAGATGTACGTCATCCACGCCGGGACGGTGCGGATCACCAAGGAGATCCGGGGCCGGGAGAAGTTCCTGGCCGAGCTGGGGCAGGGCGAGTTCTTCGGTGAGATGGCGATCCTGAACGCCAAGCCCCGCTCGGCGACCGCCACCGTCTCCTCGGAGGCGAAGCTGATCGTCATCAACCCCAAGGTCTTCGAGGCGATGATCCTCGGCTCCACCGAGGTGGCGCTGCGGATGGTCAAGCGCCTGGCCTCCCGCCTGCAGGAGGCGGACGAGCAGATCGAGAACCTCATGATGCGGGACGCCCGCTCCCGGGTGGTGCACTTCCTGCTCTCCCAGGACGCCAAGGGGATGAACCCGCTTCCCTTCGTCGCCGAGGACCTGCCCTCCCAGCTGGGCCTGCCTCTCGACGAGATCGAAGAGGTCTTCGAGGGCCTTCGCAAGAAGGGCTTCGTCGAGACCACCGAAGAGACCACACGCCTCGTCGACCGGGCGAAGCTACAGCAGTACCTCGAGTTCCTGGAGATGAAGGAACAGTTCGGGGACGCCTAGGAAGGCAGCGCATGGCCTGGTTTTCGAAGACGCCGTCCAAGCGGACGGCAGCCTCCAAGTCACAGATCGCCGAGGGCATCTGGAGCAAGTGCGACGGCTGCGGCGAGATCGTCTACGCCGCCGAGATCGAGCGCAACCAGATGGTCTGCCCCCTCTGCGACCATCACTTCCACTGGCCGATCCGCGACCGCCTCGCCTCGCTCCTCGACTCCGGCAGCTTCGAGGAGACCGACGCCGAGCTCCAGTCCGGGGATCCCCTCGGCTTCAGTGACAGCAAGCGCTACCGCGATCGCCTGAAGTCCACCCGCAAGCGCCTCTCCGAGAACGAGGCCTTCGTCTCGGGGCTCGCGCGCCTCGACGGCCACCTGGTGGCGGTGGGCGGCTTCAACTTCCAGTTCATGGGCGGCTCCATGGGCTCGGTGGTGGGGGAGAAGGTGACCCGCCTCTTCCTGCGGGCCCACGAGCGCAAGTGCGCGGTGGTCCTCTTCAACGCCTCGGGCGGCGCCCGGATGCAGGAGGGGGTCTTCTCCCTCATGCAGATGGCGAAGGCCTCGGCGGCCATCGGCCGCTTCCGCGAGGTGAAGAAGCCCTTCATCTCGGTGATGCTGCACCCCACCACCGGCGGGGTGGCGGCCTCCTTCGCCTGGCTCGGCGACGTCGTGGTGGCCGAGCCCAAGGCCCTGGTCGGCTTCGCCGGCCCCCGGGTGATCGAGCAGACCATCCGCCAGACCCTCCCCGAGGGCTTCCAGCGCTCGGAGTTCCTCCTCGAGAAGGGGATGGTCGACATGGTGGTCCGCCGGCCCGAGCTGCGCGCGCGCCTGGCGCTGCTGCTCAACCTCCTGGCTTGATGGAGGCGGAGCGCTTCAGGGAGTGGCTCTTCTCCCTGCGTCGCAGCGGCGTGCACCCCTCGCTCGCTCCGACCCGCAGCGTCCTCGCGGCCCTGGGTCACCCCGACCGCGGCTACCGGGCGGTGCAGGTGGTGGGCACGGTGGGGAAGGGGAGCGTCTCGGCGACCCTCGCCTCGCTGCTCCAGCAGGAGGGCCGCCGGGTGGGCCTCTTCACCTCGCCGCACCTGGTGCACTTCGAGGAGCGGATGCGGGTCGACGGGGTCGACGCGACGTCCGCCGAGCTGGCCGAGGCCTACCGGGAGATCGACGCGGCGGCCCCCTGGGCCAGCGATGACCCCCGGCTGCCCGGCGAGGCCGGCCGGCGGGGGCTGACCTTCTTCGAGTGGGCCGTGGTGCTCGCCGCCCGGCACTTCGCGCGGAAGGGCTGCGAAGTGGTGGTCTGGGAGGCCGGCCTCGGCGGCCGCTGGGACGGCACCACCGCCGCGCGGGCCGACCTCACGGTGATCAGCCGCATCGATCTCGACCACACCAGGACCCTCGGGGAGACCCTGGAGGCCATCGCCGCCGAGAAGGCCGAGGCCTTCCGCCCGGGGGCGCCGGTGGTCAGCGCGCCGCAGGCGGCAGCGGCCGCCGAGGTGATCGCGCGCTTCGCCGCCGAGCGCGGCTGCCCCCTCCACCGCTTCGGGGAGGACGCCACCCTCGGCGCCGAGGGCTACCGGGAGGGCGAGGTCTTCCACCCGGGCCTGCGTCCGCGGCTCGCCGGCGCCCACCAGGCGATCAACGCCGGGGTGGCCATCCTCGCCGCCCGCCGCCTCGCCGCGCTCGAGGGGCGGCCCGCGCCCGACGCCGAGGCGCTGAGGCGCGGCCTGGAGGAGACCCGCTGGCCGGGGCGGCTCCAGTGGCTCGAGCCCTCCCTCCTCTGCGACGGCTTCCACAACCGTGCCGGGGCCGAGGCGAGCGCCGCCGCGCTGCCGGCCCTGCTGGAGGGGCGCCCCCTGCACCTCGTCTTCGGCTGCCTCAAGGATCGCGATCCTCTGGCCCTGCTCGAGCCCTTCCTGCCCCTGATCCGGCGCCTGACCCTGGTCTCGCCGGTGAGCGAGCGGGGGCTCGACGCCCGCACCTACCACGCCGAGGTCGCGCGCCGGGTGCCGGGCGCGGTCCTCGCCGGCCGCCTGCCGGAGTTGCTGGAGGGCGGGCGGCCGCCCGCGGACGCGGCGGGCGGGGAGGTCACGATGGTCGGGGGCTCGCTCTACCTCGTCGGCGAGCTCCTCGCCCTGCGCGAGGGCACGGCGCCGGATCCAGGCGAGGCGACCACCGAGGTGGCCGCCGCCGCGCCCTGATCACTGCTCGCCGAGCAGGTCGTAGCGCACCCGGGGGGACTTCTTGGGCACGAAGTGCTCCGAGACCAGCGCGGCCTTCAGCAGCAGGTCCTCGCGCCAGGGCGCCGCGATGAGCTGGAAGCCCACCGGCAGGCCTGCGGCGGTGTAGCCGGCGGGGAAGGTGATGGCCGGCAGGCCGGTGAGGTTGGCGATGCCGGCGAAGCGCATGATCTTGTCGAGGAGCTCGAGGTTCGACTCTCCGGTCTCGGCGGCGTCGGCCGGGAATGGGGGCGCCACGGTGCCCGAGGTGGGCAGCGCGATCAGATCGACCTCCCCGAAGAGGCGGCGGAAGCGCTCGCAGGCCTGGGTGCGGACCCGCTGGGCGTTCACGTAGTCGGCGCCGTCGAGGGAGGCGACCAGGGAGAAGTTCAGCCGCACGTCGTGGCCGTAGCGGGTGGGATCCTCCCGGTAGTACTGCCGGTGGGAGGCGACCATCTCCGAGGCGATCGTGACCAGCTGCGCCAGGCGCATGCCGTCGATGTCCTCGATCTCGATGCCCACCTCGCTGGCGCCCGCCTCGGTGAGGTTCTGGAGCATCCCGTCGCAGTGCTTCACGACCTCCTCGTCGGCGTCCTCGAAGTAGGGGCGGTAGACCCCGATGCGCAGGCCCGAGAGATCCGGATCGCCGAGGCCGGCGAGGGTCGGCTCGGGCTGCTCGAGGGAGTGGGGGTCGCGGGGATCGGGGCCCGCCAGCACGTGGTAGAGCAGGGCGGTGTCCCGGGCGGTCATGCCCATCGGGCCCAGGTGGGCGACGCTCCAGCAGAGGGGCGCCGCGCCGTGCTCGCTGACCCGGCCGAAGGTGGGCTTGAGCCCCACCAGGCCGCAGAAGCCCGCGGGCATCCGGATCGAGCCGCCGCCGTCGGCGCCCAGGGCGACCGGGCAGAGGCCCGCCGCGACCGCGCCGCCGGGGCCGCTGGAGGAGCCGCCGGTCATCCGCGCCGGATCGTAGGGGTTGCGGACCGCGCCGAGGTGCGGGTTCAGGCCCGTCACCACGATGCCGATCTCGGTCATGTTCGCCTTGCCGATGAGCAGGGCGCCGGCGTTGCGCAGGCGCTCGACCACCGTGCTGTCGCTCTGGGCCGGGCTCTGCCCCAGGAAGGAGGTGCCGGCGGTGGTGCCGTAGCCCTCCTGATCCACCTCGTCCTTCACCGCCACCGGGACCCCGTCGAGGAGGGAGCGGGTGGTGCCCTTGGCGTAGCGCTCGGCCGACTCCTGGGCCTGCTGGAGCAGGTCGCTCTCGTGCTGGGCGATGATCGCCCGCAGGGGTGGGGTGGTGGCGTTCGACTGCCGGGTGGCCTCGACCACCCGCCGGGCGATGTCGACCGGCGAGCGGTCGCCGGCGCGGTAGGCCGAGACGAAGGCCCAGACCGACTCCTCCGGGAAGCTGCCCCCGGGGGGCGGGCTGGAGATCAGCGCCTCGAGATCGGGCTCGCTCCCCTCGGGGGCCTTCGCCGGGTGAGGCCGGATCGACCAGGGCGAGGGGCCCTCCTCGATCGCCCGCTCCCGGAAGGCGGGCATCCCGAGGTTGGTGAGCATCATCTTCTTCAGCGGTCCGCCGAAGGGGCTCTCCAGGAGACCGACGAAGAGCTTGAGCTTGAAGCCGGCGAGACGCGGCGCCTTCACGGGGGTGCGGGTATAGGCCATGGTCCTCCTAGACCACGAGGCCGCCATCCACGTCCAGGCAGGTCGCGGTGATGTAGCGGGCGTCGTCGCTGGCCAGGAAGGCGTAGGCCGCGGCGATGTCGGCGGGCTCGCCCAGCTCGCCCAGGGGGGTCCGGGCGGCCATCTGGCCCAGGACCTCCTCCGGGACGACGTCGGTCATCGGGGTCTTCACGAAACCCGGCGCCACGGCGTTGACCCGGATGCCCTTGCGGCCCAGCTCCCGGGCCAGGGTCTTGGTCAGCCCGATGACCCCGGCCTTGGTCGCGACGTAGTTCGCCTGACCGAAGTTGCCGGTGTGGGCGACCACGCTCGCCGCGTTGAGGATCACCCCGCCGCGGCCCTGCTCGCGCATCCGGCCGGCGGCCTGGCGGGCGAGGCGGAAGACGGCCGTGAGGTTCACGGCCAGGACCTGATCCCAGGCCGCGTCGCTCATCTTCAGGGCGGTGCCGTCCCGGGTGATGCCGGCGTTGTTCACCAGCACGTCCACGCCCCCCTCAGCGCACCAGGCGTCGATCGCCGCCAGGCCCGCGTCGGAGGTGACGTCCGCCGCCAGGTTCGTCACCCGGGGGTGCTCGAGGGCCGGGGCCTCCAGATCCACCGCGGCCACCACGGCGCCCTCCTCGAGGAAGCGCTCGGCCGTCGCCCGTCCGATCCCCCGGCCGGCGCCGGTCACCACCACTCGCTTGTCCTTCAGTCCACGCATCTTCGTCGTCTCCTCACGTTGCTCGAAGTGAAACGGCGCGGCCCGGTCCGACGGGGGGTCGGAGCCTGGCCGCGCCGCGAAAGGCAGGTCCGATTCATCAGGCCTGGAAGGCGTCGGTCACCCGGCGGGCGGTCTCGATCGAGGTGTCGAAGAGCCGGCGGGCGGTCTTCAGCTGGGTGTCGGCCACCTTGCGGCTCTCCTCACCGAGCTTCTCGATCTGGGTGAGGGTGGCCTGGCCGGCCTTTTCGAACTCGTCCACCATGCGGGTGGCGCTCTCGGTCCAGAGCTGGCCGATGGCGGCGATGTCGAAGGTCTCGAGGGAGGGGGGGGTCAGGGTCTTCTTCTGGGCCATGGTGGGCCTCCTGATGGTTGGGTTCGTCTGGAGCGTCCTGCGCTCGGCAACCAACCTAGCGATCTTGTGCGTCGCGTCAAGGGATATTTTTGCAGTGCACAAAAATATCCGAGCGCCGCCACCCTCACTCCGCGTCCTTGCGCCCGTGGATCAGCTCCCGCAGCACCGCCTGAGTGGCCTTAAGCTCGGCCCGCAGCTCGGCGAGCTCGGCCCGGGTCTCGGCGCCCTCCTTCACCTCGGCGGGGGAGGGCACCGCGGCCTGATCCTGGGGCCGGGGCGGGGCAGGAGGGTAGCCGAAGGGTGCCGCGAAGGGGTTCATCCGCATGGTCTCGGCGGCGGCCTTCTGGACCTCGGCGGCCAGGTTGCGCTGGAGCTCGGAGAAGCCCCGGACCACCCCGAGGAGCTGTTCGCCCAGCTTCTCCCGGGCCTCGGGGGAGGCGCCGGTGCGGATCACGCGGGTGAGGAAGGCCACCGGGAGCACCTCCCGGCTGCTCTGCCGCTCGCTGATGATCTGGGCGAGCACCGCCCGGGTGAGGTCCTCGCCGGTCTTGGCGTCGACCACCTCGATGTCGCTCCCCGCCTGGATCAGCTGCTCCACCTCGGCGAGGGTCACGTAGCGCGAGGCCTCGGTGTCGTAGAGGCGGCGGTTTCCGTACTTCTTCAGGACGCGGGGGCTGGGGGCTTCCATGGCAGCGGCATCCTCGGCAATTTGTGCAAATGCGTCAAGACTTTTGCTGTGCAACAAAAAGGGTTGACAGGTCGGGTCCGGTTTGGTCTGTCTGCGCCCCGAGATGAGCGGCAAAGATCGTCGACTGGCCGGAGAGGCCCTGATTGTGCGCAGCAACAACGTCGCTCTGCACCCGAGAGGGAGGCCAGCATGATCTTCCGAGGTGACTGGACCGGAACCCTGGCCGAGCTCTTCGGCGAGCGTGAGGCGATCTTCGAGGTCTCCAGCGGGCGGCGCCTCTCCTACCTCGACCTGGCCCGGGCCACCGACGAGGCGGCCCGCCTCCTCGTCGATCTCGGCGTGGAGCGCGGCGAGCGGGTGGCCGTGCTCGCTCACAATCGCCTCGAGACCCTCCTGCTGATGTTCGCCACCGCGCGCCTCGGGGCGATCTTCGTGCCGCTGAACTGGCGGCTGGCGCAGCCCGAGCTCGAGTTCCTCCTCGATGACTGCGAGCCGCGGGCGCTCTTCTTCGACGAGGAGCACGCCCACCTCGCCGGGCGGCTCTGCGGCCCTCGAGGGGTGAGCTCCCTCTCCCTCGACTGGAAGGAGGGCCCGGCCGGTCCGGCGCCGGCCCAGGTGGCGATCGACGCCGACGACCCCTGGATGATCCTCTACACCTCGGGGACCACCGGGCACCCCAAGGGCGCCCTGATCCCCCACCGGCAGGTCGCCTACAACGCGCTCAACACGATGGTCGCCCTCGACCTGACGAGCGCCGACCGCACGGTGACCTACACCCCCCTCTTCCACACGGGCGCGCTCCACGTCCTGACCACGCCCCTGCTCTGCAAGGGCGGCTCGATCGTGCTCACCGACGGCTTCGACGCCGATCAGGTGCTGCGCCTCTCGGCCGAGGAGCGCTGCACCCTCCTCTTCGGGGTGCCCACCACCTTCGAGATGATGGCCGAGACGGAGAGCTTCACCGCGCTCGAGCTCGACACGGTCCGGGTGGCCCTCTGCGGCGGGGCGCCCTGCCCGCCGGCCCTGATCGAGCGCTACAACGCGCGCGGCATCGTCTTCAAGCAGGGCTACGGCCTCACCGAGGTGGGCCCCAACTGCCTGAACCTCCCGGAGGCCGAGGCGGTGCGCCGGGCCGGCAGCGCCGGGCGCCCGAACCTCCAGATCCTCGCCCGGGTGCTGGGCGAGGGGGGCCTCGTCGAGGGCGCCGGCCGCGGCGAGCTGGCCCTGGCCGGCCCCTGCGTCTTCCTGGGCTACTGGCGCCGCCCCGACGCCAACCGCGCCTGCTTCACCGAGGAGGGCTACTTCCTCACCGGCGACGTCGTCGAGCGGGACGCAGAGGGCTGGTACACCATCGTCGATCGCGCCAAGGACATGTTCATCTCCGGGGGCGAGAACGTCTATCCGGCCGAGGTGGAGAAGGTCCTCTCCTCGCACCCGGCGGTGCGGGCCTGCGCGGTGGTCGGCATCCCCGACCCACGCTGGGGCGAGGTCGGCCGGGCCTACCTCGAGGCCCGCAGCGAGGAGAGCGCGGTCGAGGGCGCCGAGCTGCGCACCTGGCTCAAGGAGCGCCTGGCCACCTACAAGGTCCCCAAGGAGTACGTGGTGGTCGAGGCGCTGCCGCGCAACCCCTCCGGGAAGATCATGAAGCACGTGCTGGGGGTCGCATGAGCCCTCGCTTCCTCGCCCGGCTCGCCCTCCCGCTCCTGGCGGTGGCCGCGATGGCCTGCGGCCCCGGGCCCGAGCAGGCCTGTGACGCGGACGATCAGTGCTCCGCGGACGAGGTCTGCGAGGCCGGCCGCTGCATGCTTCCGGGCGATCCGGACGGCGGCGCGAGCGACGCCTCCACCGACGCCGGCCTCGATGGCGGCGGCGACGGGGGCCTCGAGGACGGCGGCACCGACGGCGGCAGCGATGGGGGCAGCGACGGTGGGACCGACGGTGGGACCGACGGCGGCGGCAGCTGCACCATCGTCGCCGACGGCCGGATCAGCGCCGAGGAGGCCCCGGTGGTCCTCGACCTCCCGGTGAAGTACCTCGAGGCCGACCCGGCCGATCCCTTCCCCGTGGATCTCGTCGGCGCCGACGAGGCGGGCACGACCGTCTGGGACCTCTCCGGCGCCTACCCCGGGGACCACGCCGTGACGATCGGCGCCTCCGCGCTCGCCGGTCACTGGTTCGAGCACGACTTCCCGGGCCCCTTCACCGGCACGGTCCTGGTCCTCCCCCTGGAGGGCGACGCGGGGAACTACGGGGTCTACGAGCGCACCGGCGACGCCCTGCGTCTGCACGGCGTGGCGAGCGCGCTGCCCGACGAGACCTCGATCCAGTACGAACCCCCGATCGACGTGATCCGCTATCCCCTCGAGCTCGGCGCGAGCTGGAGCCAGACGACCTCGACCCTGGGCACCTTCGAGGGCCTCTACTTCCAGAGCACCGACACCTGGGCGCTCGAGGTCGAGGCCGCCGGGGTGGTCGACACGCCCGCCGGCCGCTTCGAGGCGCTGCGCCTGCGGACGGTGCTGGAGGTCGAGTTGCCGATCCTGGTCTGGCCCTTCAGCCTCACCTACCGCTACGTCCGCTACACCTTCGTGACCCCCTGCCTGGGCGTCGCGGCGCAGGTGGCGAGCGTCGAGGACGAGACGGAGCTGCTCTTCACTCAGGCGGCCGAGCTGCGGAGGTTCAGCCTGTGAGCAAGCGCGCCCTCGTCCTCCTGCTCCTCGTCGCGGCCAGCGGCTGCGTGCGGCCGGGGCCGCACGGCACCTCGGCCCCGCGCGAGGACATGGTGAAGGTGGGGGGCGCCTGGCTGCGGGTGCGGGACCTGGGGCCGCGGGAGAGCGGCCGGGTGCCGGTGCTGCTGCTCCACGGCTACGGCTCGCGCCTGGAGGCCTGGGCGCCGGTGCAGGAGGCCCTCGCCGCGGAGCGGCGGGTCGTCGCCTTCGATCAGCGGGGCTTCGGCTTCAGCGAGCGGCCCGAGGGCGAGTACGGCCCCGAGGCCCACGCCCGGGACGCGCTGGCCCTGATGGACGCCCTCGGACTCGAGCGGGTGGTGGTGGCCGGGCACTCCTACGGGGGTGGGGTCGCGCTGCGCCTCGCCCTCGACGCCCCCGAGCGGGTGGAGGGGCTGCTGCTGGTCTCCACCTTCGCCCTCGAGGAGCAGATCCCCGAGTCCTTCCGCTGGGCGCAGGTCGCCGGCCTCGGCGAGCTGATCTTCGGCGCCTTCTACAAGCAGGTGCCCGGCGAGAAGAGCCTGCTGGCCTTCCACGACCGCGATCGCTTCGTCACCCTCGAGGCCCTCGACGAGATGAGGGCGATGATGGCCCGCCCCGGCTCGACCTACGCGGCCCTCGAGACCGTGCGCGGCATGCGCTACACCGAGGCCGAGGAGCGCTACGGCGCCCTGAAGGTGCCGGTGCGGGTCGTCTGGGGCCGGGACGACCGGGCGCTGCCCCTCGCCCAGGGCCGCCGGCTCGCCGGGCGCCTCTCCGTGCCCCTCGACGTGATCGAGGACTGCGGGCACCTGCCCCTCTTCGAGCAGCCCGCCTCGGTGGTGCGCGTCGCCCGGGAATTGCTGGGGGAGGTGGAGCCGTGAGGCGCAGCCGCTCCCTGCGCGCCTTCGCGGCCGCCCTCTCCCTCGCCGCGGCGCTGCCGGCCTCCGCGCGGGTGGGCTTCGGCGATCCCTCCGAGGCCTGGCGCGAGCGCGAGCCCGGGCAGACGGTGGCCCTCGAGGGCCACCTGCGGCTGCGGGCGGCGAGCTTCCTCGATCTGGATCTCGACCGGCCCGCGGGGCCCGCCACCTCGCTCTGGCCGGCGGGGGAGGGCGCCCTCGATCACACGGCGGGCGCGGACCTGCGGGCCCGCCTGCGGCCGAGCTTCTTCCTCGGGGGCTTCGGGCGCCTGGTCCTCGAGCTGGATCTCGTCGACCTCGCCCTCGGCGCCCGCCCCACCGGCACGCCCTTCGGCGACCGGACCGGCCTGGTGGCGGCGACCGCCTTCCAGGAGCCGGCGGTGGGGATCGAGCTGCGCTCGGCCTACGGCGAGGTGATCCTGCCGGTGGGCATCCTCGCGGCCGGGCGGATGCCCTCCCACTTCGGCCTGGGCATCGCCGCGAACGCCGGGGACGATCTCGACGACGACGGCGGCGACCGCTCCGATCGCGTCGCCTTCGTCCTTCCCCTCTTCGGGCACTTCCTCGCCGCGGGCTACGATCTGGGCGCCAGCGGCCCGCAGGTCTCCGCCGCAGGTGTGGCGCCGGCCGCGGGCCTGCCCTCCACCCGGGTGCAGTCGGTCTCCCTCGCCGCGGTGCGCTTCCACGCCCCCTGGGAGACCGACCTCTACCGCCAGAAGGGGCGCCCTCTCCTGAACTACGGGCTCGCGCTCTCCCACACGTGGCAAGCCCGGGACCTCCCGGCGTACTACCAGACCCTCGAGGCGCCCACCTCGATCCCGCCGGAGCTGACCGTCGAGCGCGGCGCCCGCACCTTCGTGGCCGACCTCTGGGTGCGCGCCACCTTCGGCGCGCTGCGCCTGGAGCTGGAGGCCGTCGCCACCCACTTCCGCATCGACAACGCCTCGCCCTGGCCCGGCGTGACCCTGCGCCAGCCGGTGCAGGGCAACCCCTTCGGCGCCGTGCTGCAGGTGGCCTGGGAGCCGCCCGAGGGGCGCTTCGATCTCGTCGCCGAGGTGGGCCTCGCCAGCGCCGATCCGGCGCCGGGCTTCCCCCTGGCCTCGCCCACCGCCTTCGGGGGCGGCCGCCCGGGCGACGTCTCCGGCTCCCAGCTCGACGGCAGCCGCGACACCCGGATGGACGCCTTCCGCTTCCACCCGGCCTACGCCGTCGACCTGGTGCTCTGGCGCACGCTCCTGGGCGGGGTGAGCGAGGCCGCCTACGGGCGCACCCGCCTGCGCTTCCGCCCCGGCAGCGCCGTGGAGCTCGAGGCCAACCTCGTCTACAGCCACGGCCTCTCCGCCGCCTCCAACCCCGGTGGGGTCGCCCCCCTGGGGCTCGAGCTCGACCTCGGCGCCGAGCTCACCTTCGATCACTTCGCCGCCCGCCTCTCCTGGGGTGGCCTGGCCGCGCTCGGCGGGCTGGGCACCCGGGGCGAGCCGGCCCCGCCCTTCGCCCAGGTCTTCCTCCTGAGGTTCAGCTATGCGCTCTGAAGCGAGGCTCCTCGCCCTCCTCGGCGTCGCGTCGATCGCCGCCCTCGGCTGTGAGCCGGCGCCGGTCGCGGACGATCCCTCTCTCGATCCCGCGGTGCGCGTCGCCGCCTGCACCCCGGACAACGACGGCGTCCTCGAGGCCGGGGAGCTCGCCTTCGTGCCGGACCTCAAGGCCCGCTACCGGGTGCGGGAGAGCGCCATCGACTTCGACACCGCCGGCCGGCTCGAGGAGGGCGTCACCGTCTGGGATCTCTCCCGCCCGGATCCCGAGAGCGAGCCCGTCGCCCGCCTCGGCCTCTCGGCCCTCGCGGGGCAGTGGTTCGCCGGCGACTTCCCCGGCGCCGACCTGGTGGTGCCCCTCGACACCCGGGGCGACACCCTCGGCGCCGTCCACGCCGACGAGGGCGGCCTGCACCTCCACGGCTTCGCCTCGGCGCAGGAGAGCCCGCCCGAGGGCCGCACCCTGGCGGTCTACCAGGCGCCGGTCACCCTCACGCCCCTGCCGATGGCGCTCGGCGGCGCCTGGACCGAGACCGTGCGGGCGAGCAACGCCACGCTGCTCGGGCTGCCCGGCACCTTCGACGACGCCTACGAGGTCGAGGTGACGGGGCAGGGGAGGGTGATCCTCCCCGACCTGATCCTCGAGAACACCCTGCGGGTGACCCTGCGCCTCGAGCGCACCCTGCTGGCCGGCGAGGTCCGGCAGATCTCCCACGTCTGGATGCACGAGTGCCTGGGCGAGGTCGCCCGGGCGACCGGCCCCCTCCTTCCCCTCTCCGAACCCTACCCCGACGAGCTGACGACCATCGTCGAGCTGCGGAGGCTCTCGCTATGAGCAACGATCGAACCACCTCCCTCCCCGAGCAGGCCCTCGACCGCGCCATCGGCTTCATCGAGGGTCCGGCCAACCGCGCCGCCGAGAGGCTCTTCAAGAGCCGCCTCCTCCTCACCCCCATGGGCCTGGGCTGGATGCTCTACTGCCGGACCGCCCTCGCCCTGCGCGACGGCAAGCCCTCCCGCCTCTGGCGTGGCGCCACCGTCGCCGGCACCCAGTCCGCCGCCGCCAAGAAGGAGCAGTCATGATGACCCTCTCCGAGCTCACCGATCCCGTCTCCCTCGCCCGCAAGCTCGGCGTCTTCGACGCGGTGCCCAACGCCATGGCCCGCTTCAACGGCGCCGTCGCCCTCACCCGCGCCAACCTCGCCGGCGAGCCGGCCCCGGTGGCCCCCAGCCCCTTCTCGGTGGTCGCCGGCCTCGGCGGCTCGCGCCTCCTTCGCTACGAGCCGCGGGTGGCGCGCCGGTTCCGGGAGCCGGTGCTGATCACCCCCTCGGTGATCAACCGCCCCTACATCCTGGATCTGGTCGACGGGAACAGCGTGGTGCAGGACCTGCTCGACGCGGGCTACGCCGTCTACCTGATCGATTGGGGCGCCCCCGGCGAGGCCGAGGAGGCCGCGGGCTTCGACACCTACGTGTACGAGCGCCTGCGCACCTTCGCCGAGGCCGCCTGCGCCGACGCCGGCGCCGAGAAGCTCCACCTCTTCGCCCAGTGCCTGGGGGGGACCATGGGCGCCATGCTCGCGGCGGTGGACGACAGCCACCTCGCCTCGCTGGTCCTCCTCACCGCGCCGCTCGGCTTCGAGGACGACGGCCTGCTCTCGGCCTGGTCCCGGGCGCCCTTCTTCGACGCCGAGTCCTTCGCCGAGCTCTTCGGCCACGTGCCCAACTGGATCACCCAGCCCTCCTTCATGACCCTGCGCCCCCTGGGGCAGCCGGCGAAGCTGCTGCGCCTCTACCAGAACCTGGGCAGCGAGCGCTTCCTCGACTTCTTCCGCGCCCTGGAGACCTGGGTCAACGACAACGTGCCGCTGCCCAAGGCCTTCTTCGTCGACCTGATCACCCAGCTCTACCGCGAGAACGCGCTCCTCGAGGGCGGCCTGGTCCTGGGCGGCAAGGCCGTGCGCCTCGAGGCGGTGCGGGTGCCGGTGCTCACGATCGCGGCCAGCGAGGATCACATCGTCCCGCTCTCCTCGGCCCTCGTCGGTCACGAGCGCTTCAGCAGCGAGGACAAGAAGGCCGTCACCCTGCAGGGCGGCCACATCGGCATCGTGGTCGGTGGCCGGGTCCGGCGGGAGCTGGTCGCCCACACCACCGAGCTCTTCGACCGGCACTCGGAGGAGCTCGCGTCATGAGCGCCGCCGCCTTCGCCATCGGCCTGGTGGGGCTCTACGCCGCCATCACCATCGTCCTCTCGGTGATCGGCATGCGCAAGACGAAGGACCTCAAGTCCTTCGCCATCGGCAAGGGAGACATGGGCCCGGTGCTGGTGGGCATCACCATGTCCTCCTCGATCGCCTCCACCGCCACCTTCGTGATCAACCCGGGCTTCGTCTGGGCCGACGGCCTGGCCGCCTGGGCCCACTACGGCCTGGCGGCGGGCGCCGGCCTGACCTGCGCCCTGCTGGTGATGACGAAGGGCTTCCACCGGGTCGGCGCGAAGGTCAGCGCCGTGACCCTCCCCAACTGGCTGGAGCGCCGCTACGAGAGCGCCTGGATCGGCCGCGCCTTCGCGCTGCTGACCCTCCTCTACATCACCTTCATCGTGCTCATCCTCTCGGGCAGCGCGCTGATCATCGGCGCGCTCTTCGGGATCGGCTACCACGTCGCCCTGGTCTGCGTGCTGGCCTTCGTCTTCTCCTACGTGCTGATGGGCGGCACCTACGCGCACGCCTACACCAACGCCTTCCAGGGCGGGCTGATGCTGATCATCGCCCTGATGGTCTTCGGCACCGGCCTGCTCGAGTACGGCGCCGACTTCGGTGCGCGCCTCTCGGCGGTGGGTGAGAGCTACTCGGCCTGGCTGAACCCCGAGTCGACCCTCTACCACTCGACCTTCGGCGTCTTCATCGCGGCCTTCGTCGTCACCGCGGCGCTGATGCTCCAGCCGCACATCATCACCAAGATCCTCTACCTGAAGCGCAAGGAGGACCTGCGCCGCTTCCTCGCGGTGACCATCCTCTCCAGCGTCGCCTTCAGCGGGATGCTCTTCGTCGGCTTCTGGGCGCGCTTCTCCGGGATGGCGGTCAGCGCCCAGGACAAGGTCGTGATCGAGTGGATCGGCGCCACCTATCCGCCCCTGGTCGTCAGCTTCGTGCTGGTCACCCTCCTGGCCGCCGGGATGAGCACCCTCGACGGGATCCTCGTCTCGATCTCCACGGTGGTGGTGAACGACCTGGTGCTGCCCTCGCTGCCCAGGCTCGACGAGGAGCGCCGGATGCGCTTCGGCCTCCAGGCCTCCCGCGGCGTGCTGGTGGCCGTCGGCCTGGTCAGCCTGGCCCTGGCCTGGGATCCCCCCGAGCTCCTCGGCCTCTTCGCCCAGCAGGGGGTCTACGGCCTGGTGGCGGCCTCCGCGGCGCCGATGCTCCTGGGGATCCTGGTGCAGGGGAGGGTGCCCGCCGCCCTCGCCGGGGGCCTCGGCGTCCTCGGCGTGGCCACCCACTTCGTGCTGAAGCTCGCCGGGGTGTCGAACCCGGCGGTCTCGGCGGCCTGGGGCATCCTCGCCTCCCTGGCCATCGGCGCCGGGTGGTGGGCGTGGAGCCGGCGGCGCAGCGCCGGGGAGGCGGCGGTCTCCCTGCCGGGCGTCAGCGAAGGAGCAGGCTGATCCCGCTGGCCAGGGCGAAGAGCGCCACCGGGTAGCGCAGCCAGCGCGCCTGCACCTTCATCGCCAGCCGGGCGCCGGCGATCCCGCCGAGGCCGGCCCCGACCGCGAGGGCCACGCCGGGCAGCCAGGCCACCTGCGCCGAGAGGCCGAAGACCAGCAGGGAGAGCCCGGTGAAGAGCGCCACCAGGACCACCTTGAGGGCGTTGGCCCGGGCGAGCGCGTGGCCGAGGCCGCCCACCAGGAGGAAGAGGAGGAGGAAGCCGACGCCCGCCTGGGCGAAGCCCCCGTAGGCTCCGACGAGGAAGAGGCCGAGGAGGTGCAGCGGCCCGGTGGTCGCGACCTGCTCCCGCCCCTCGAGGAGGCGGGGGCGCAGGGCCGTGAGCAGGCCCATCACCACCAGCACCCCGCCGAGGACGGGGCGGAAGGCGTCGCCCGGCCAGCGGGTGGCCAGGTAGGCGCCCGCCAGGGCCCCGGCGAGGGTGGGCAGCGCCAGGCGGCCGGCCTGCCGGAAGGGGCGCTCGCCCTCCCGGGCGAAGGTGGCGGTGGCGCTGAGGCTCTGCACCAGCACCGAGATCCGGTTGGTGCCGTTCGCCACCCCGGCGGGCAGGCCCAGGAAGACCAGGGCGGGGAGGGTGAGCAGCGATCCACCGCCGGCCAGGGTGTTGATCACGCCGGCCACGACCCCGACCAGGGCCAGGACGAGGAGGGCGAGGGGGTCGTCGGGGGTGGCGAGCATCTTCGGCTCCAGGGTCGGGGGAAGCCCCCACCGGGGTCAAGCCGGGGACCGCCGGGACAAAGCCCTGCAAAGACGCGCCCTTCGGGTCTCCAGAAGGGTGGGTCGAGAATTTGCTCCCCCAGAGGACGGCAGGTAGCATCGGCGTGATGCCAAGTCAGAACTGGAGCCATCTCATGAAGCTCGCCAGGACCCTCGCTGCCATCGCAATCGCCGGACTCTTCCAGACCGGTGCCAGCGCCGACACCCGCAACGTCATCACCCGGATCGACAGCGGGCAGGATGCCCGGGGCGCGTTCCTCAAGATCGTCGGGAGCCGCGCGCCGAGCTTCACCCAGTATCGCCTCGAGGCCCCGGCGCGGGTCGTCATCGATCTGGGCGACGCCGTCCTGGCCGGGCCACCCGCCGAGCTTCCCCTCCATACGGAGGTGCTCCGCTCGGTGCGCACCCTCATGTACGAGGCGCGCGGCGTCTCCTTCACCCGGGTGGTGCTCGAGACCGGCGACGACGTGCCCTACACGATCGACACCCAGGGCAGTGAACTCTTCGTCCGGCTCGAGGGCCAGAGCCTGGGCCGTCAGCTCGCCCGCAAGTCCACCGAGGACGCCGTGGAGGCCGCCCGCCGCGCCCGCGCCGCCGAGACCCGCCTCGCCGAGGCCGCCGCCCGGGTGGACCAGCTCCAGCAGGAGGCCGAGCAGTGGAGAGAGCAGGCTGCCCGCTCCTCCGTCGCCCTGAACGAGGCCAAGCAGGCCGCCGCCAGCACCGAGGCGCGCGCCGCCGAGGAGGCCCGGGCCGTGAAGGCCGCGCAGGCCGAGCTGGCCCGCCGTGACGCCGACCTCGCCGCCGCGATGAACGATCTGGGCGCCCTGCGCAGCAAGGCCGCCGACGCCGAGGCGAAGGCCCGCGACGCCGAGGCCAAGGCCCGCGACGCCGAGGCCGCGCTGGCCTCCACCCGCAACGAGGTCCGCTCGGATCTCGACACCGCCGTGCACGAGCGGGACATCGCCCTGGCCCGCGCCGAGGCCGCCCGCCAGCGCCTCGACGAGACCGACCGCACCCTGAAGGACGCCCACCAGCGGGTCGACTCCCTCCAGGCGCAGCTCGACCAGATGCGCGCGACCGCCGAGCGCAGCGCCGCCGAGCAGCTGCGCGCCCGCGAGGAGGCCGAGGCCCTCGCCCGCCGCGAGGCGGCGGCCCGCGCCGAGCTCGAGACCCAGCTGGCCAAGCTGCGCGCCGAGGGGCGCCTCGCCGCCGACGCCCGCGCGGCCGTGCCCGCGGGCCGACAGGTGGCCTGGGCCCAGTACGAGACCGGCGAGGAGGCCGGCGGGGACGCCCCGGGCGCCCGCGTCGACAACCGCCCGAAGGTGATGTCCTACGTCGGCTTCCAGCAGCGCCCGGACGTGTCGCGCGTCTACGTGCGCACCAACGAGCCCGCCCGCTACACCGTCACCCAGCAGGGCGACGAGATCTGGCTCGAGATCGAGAACACCCGCGCCTCGACCCTCAACGATCTGAACCACCTCGACACGCGCTTCTTCGACACCGCCGTGGCGATGATCGACCCCGAGGAGATCGAGGGCGCCGGCACCCACATCCGGGTGCGCATCCGCCTGAAGCAGAACGTGCCCTACGAGGCCACGCGGACCGACAACGAGATCCGCATCGACTTCCGGCGCCCGGGCCAGTAGGCCCCCCGCTCAACCTGCGGCCGTACCCGAGCGCCCTCCCCCCCGGGAGGGCGTTCGTCGTTCCCCCGCACGCGGCACGCAGGGGCCTGCGCTACCCTCTCTGGCGGCAAGTGAGAGGGGGGCCGGAGGGCGACGTCCCGGCCCTGATCCGCTTCTAGCCGGCCAGCGCCTCCCCGGGGAGGGCGCCGAGGAGCGAAGGCCCCGCGCCCGGGCTGGCAGAGCCGGTGGTGACGAGCACCCCCCTAGCTCGCGATCGCCAGGTGCGCCGCCACCAGCACGCTCCAGCGGGGGACACCCTCCCCAGCCCGACTCCAGCCCTTCGCCACCCGCTGCCCCTCCCCCGAAGTAGGTGCATCGTGGAACCGCGATCCACCAGCAGCCTATCACGTGGGGGCGCCATCCTCCCTCCGGGGAGCCCGGAGGGAGATCAGGAGGCGTGTCGATCGATCAGGCGTTCGCCCCTTCCCAGCGGCTGGCGAAGCGGTTGTAGACGACCAGCATCACCACCGCGACGCCGATGCCGATGGCGAAGGGCGTCCAGACCTGGCCGGGGGAGTAGAGCTCCCAGAGCTTCGTGGTCGCCTCGGCGGCGCTCCACCCCGTCTTCTCCAGCAGCATCGAGAAGGCCTCGTTGCGGGGGATCTCTCCGACCACCTGCAGCTCCTCGCCGAGGTAGCGCATCGCCAGGGTCGCCTTCTCGCCCAGGCGGCCGTAGAGGTCGCCGCCCGCGAAGGCGCCGTAGGTCCAGCCGATGGCGAAGGGGATGTTGGAGTAGCCCATGTAGAGGGCCTTCTTGTCCTCCGGCGCGATGACGCCGAGGTACTCGCTCATCTTCGGGCTCGAGAGCATCTCGCCCAGGGAGAAGAGGGCGATGCCCAGCAGGCAGAAGCTCCACAGGGGCGTGGCGCCGGCCAGCGCGACGCCGAGGCCCGCCACCAGCATCCCGACCGCGATGGAGGTCAGCCGCCGCATCAGGTTGTTCACCAGCCAGGAGATCGGCACGACGAAGATGACGATCAGGAAGGGGTTCAGGTTGATCATCCACTCCTGGGCGATCTGCGGACCCCGGGAGGTGTCGGCGGCGCGCATGAACTCGGGGAGGCTGCCGGCGATGGCGGAGCTGTCCACCCAGTCGACGATGAAGTTGGGCATCATGTCGAAGAGCTGGGTGAAGCCCGCCCAGAAGAAGGACATGATCCCGATGAAGAGCAGCAGCTTCCACTGGAAGATGTTCTTCAGGGTCAGCCAGGCGACGTCGAGCACGCTGGTCGAGGTGTCCGCCCCGGACGCCGGGCTCTCGTAGGTGAAGAGCCAGAGCAGGTTGAGGCTGACGAGCACGGCGCAGCCGTAGAAGACCATGGCCCACGAGTAGCCGTAGAGGAAGTGAGCCAGGGGCGGCCCGAGGAAGCCGCCGATGTTCACCACCATGTAGAAGAAGCCCCAGCCCACGCCGGAGTTGCGCTCGTCGAGGGTCTTCACGAAGGTGCCCTGCACCGGTGGCTTGAAGACCGCGGTGCCGGCCGCGAGCAGCATGCAGCTGAAGAAGAAGGGCCAGAACTCGCGCTGGGTCGCCATGCCCACGTAACCGACGGCCTTGAGCGCGATGGCGATGACGATCTGCTTCTTGTAGCCGTAGCGATCCGCGAAGCCGCCGGTGAAGACCGGCAGGAGGGACTGGATCAGCGCCCAGGCCATGAAGATCATGCCCTTGTCGGCCTGGGAGAAGTGGAGGCCGCCCGGCTCGTCCGCCTGCGCGATGTAGATGGGGATGACGACCCGCACCCCGTAGTAGGCGAGCCGCTCGATCATCTCCATGATGTTCGCGACCCAGAAGGGCCAGGGCAGGGCCTTGACCTGATCGATGAAGCTCAGTCGGGCAGACTCGGCAGACTCCAAGGCGGCATCCCTCCGTAGGTTGGTGTCCGGCTGCCTATCTCGCGTGGGCCTCCAGGTCGAGAGGCGTGGCGACGCGAGAGCGCGGACCCCGTCGCCCGCGGTCCGGGCTAGGATGGTGGCCCCGCGAGGCAAGACGCGTCGCCGAGCTCGACCCCATGACCCTCACCACCTGGCTCACGGTCGTGACGATCTGCGTGCTGGGGGCCATGTCCCCCGGCCCCTCGCTGGCGCTCGTGCTCAAGCAGACCCTCGGCGGCGGGCGGCGAAACGGTGTGATCACCGCCCTGGCCCATGGCCTCGGGGTCGGGCTCTACGCCCTGCTGAGCCTCCTGGGGCTGGCCGCCCTGATCACCGCCTCCCCGGTGGCCTTCGCGCTCTTGCAGGGGGGCGGCGCGGCCTACCTGGCCTGGCTGGGGGTGAAGGGGCTGCGGGCCCGGGTGGCCCCGGGGGAGGCGCTGCCCGACGCGCCGACCACCCGGAGCGCGGCGCGGGACGGCTTCCTGATCGCCTTCCTCAACCCGAAGGTCGCGGTCTTCTTCCTGGCCCTCTTCAGCCAGGTCGTGGGCGCCGAGACCACCGGGCTGGCCCGCCTCGGCTACGCGGCGACGGCGCTCGTCATCGACACCTCCTGGTATCTGATCGTCGCCTGGCTCTTCTCCGACCCCCGCTGGTTGGAGGTCCTGCGCCGCCGGGCCGTCTGGGTCGAGCGCGTCTTCGGCGTGGTGCTGCTCGCCCTGGCCGCCCGGCTGGTGGCGGGGATCCTCGGCGCCCCCTGAAGGGCGCGGGCCACTGGCGCGGGCGGTGGGGTTCGGGATACCTCCTCTAGGAGAGGTATGAACCGCTCGACCGCAGCCCTGGCCGCCCTCCTGGTGGCGGCGTCGCTCCTGACGCCGGCGGCCTCGGGCGCGCTGCCGCCGGCTTGCGGTCCCGAGGATGTCTGCCTGGAGGCCGCGCGCATCCGCTGGGATCGCGGATCGGACACCGGCCTGGCCGAGGGCGAGGTGCACCTGCGGGCCCGCGGCCTCGACCTGAAGACGCCGCGGCTCTACTTCGACCTCGAGCTCGGGCTCCTGGCGGCGAGCCTCGGGGCTCACCTCTCGGCGCCCTGGGGCGAGCTGGAGGCGCGCACCCTGCGGGTCTCCCTGCGGGGCGACAACCTGGAGGCCTCCGACGCCCACCTCAACCACCAGATCTCCAGCGGCCGGACCCTGCGCCTGGACGCGGCCTACATCCGGCGGATCCCCGGGGGCGTGGTGCTGGCCCGCCGCCTGGAGGTCACCGCCTGCGGCTGCCAGGAGGGCGTGCCCGCCTGGAGCCTCTCGGCCGCCCGGGCCCGCATCGATCTCGATCGCGGCGCCTTCCTTCTTTCTCCGGTGATGAAGCTCGCCGGCGTGCCGGTGCTCTGGCTGCCCGCCTTCTACCTGCCCCTGGGCTCACGGCGCAGCGGCCTGCTCATCCCCAAGCTCGGCTATTCCGGCCGGGGGGGCTACCGCATCACCCAGCCCCTCTACCTGGCCCTCGGCCGCTCCTGGGATCTCACCCTCGAGGGGGTCTACCGCTTCGGGCGCGCTCCGGAGCAGGTGCTCGGCCGCCGCGGGGAGCGGGTGCGGCCCGGCCCCGCCGGCCCCGCCCTCGGGGTCGAGCTGCGCTACGCGCCGCGCCGCCACACCTCTGGCCACCTGCGGGTCGACTACCTCCACGACCTGATGACCACCGGGACGGTGGGGCAGGGCGAGGGCATCCGGGGTCAGCGCTGGCGCCTGGGCTGGCGACACGACACCCACTTCGGGGACGCGGCGCGGGCGGCCCGCGCGGGCTTCGCCGCCAACGTCCAGCTCGCGAGCGACGCGGCCCTGATCTCCGATCTGGGGCTGCGCCTCGAGGAGCGGCAGGTGGGCTACCTGCGCTCCAGCGCCCGCGTCTACCACCTCCTGGGCCGCGAGGACGTCGCCAGCTCGCTGGAGGTGGGGGCGCGCTACCTCCAGGACCTCTCCTCGCCCCTCTTCGGCACCGACGCGACCGCCCTGGCCCGACCCCTCTTCGGCAGCGCCGAGGGTGGGGTGCCCGGCACCCTCCAGGCCCTGCCGGAGGTGCACTGGGTCCACCTGCCCCGGCCCCTCCTCCTCGGCGTGCTGGGGGGCGCCTCGCTCAACAGCTACACCTGGTTGCGGCCCACCGGCCTCTCCGAGGCCCCGGAGGTCGAGGCCTTCTCTCCCCACCTGCACCTCCACGGCCGGGCCCGGGCCGAGCGGGCCTTCCACCTCGGGCAGGTCCTCACCGGCGGCGTGGCCACCGAGCTGCACACCGACCTCTGGCAGCCCTGGAGCGGGGAGGCCCCGGCCCTGCGCGCCTGGCCGCTCCTGCGGGCCGAGGTGCAGAGCGCCCTCGAGGTGCGCGAGCCGACGCTGCGCCACCGCATCGTGCCCTCGCTCGAGGCCCTCTGGGCTCCGCCGGCGCTCCAGCAGGGTGAGGGCTCGGCCATCGACGCCTGGAGCATGGCGCTGCACGACGAGGGGGTCGCCCAGGCGGTCGCCGCGCTCTCCAGCCGCTTCACGAGCCGCGGCACCCGGGTCGAGCTCTCCGGCCGGCAGGGCTGGGACTTCCGGGCCGGGGCCCCTTCCGAGGCCGACGCCCGCCTGCGCCTGCAGCGCGGCCCCCTGCGGATGCTGGCCCGGGCGGCCTACGCCTGGCCCCGCCGCGAGCTCTCCTTCGCCCAGGCGAGCCTCTCGGCGCGGGGCCCCTTCGCGAGCCGCCTGGGCCTCTCCTACGTGCGCCTCGAGCCCTGGGCGAGCGCCTGGCTGAGGGCGGGCCTCTCCGAGCTCTTCGACGGCGGCGCCACCGGGCCGGGCATCCTGCCCCAGCGGATCGACGAGCTCTCCCTCTCCCTCGGCTTCAGCGTCTTCCCGGGGCTGCAGACCTCCTACGCGCTGCGCCTCGACCTGGGGGAGCGCGAGACGGCCCGCCTGCCCCAGCACGTGGTGGGGCTGACCTACGAGGCGCCCTGCAAGTGCCTCTCCCTGCGGGGGATCGCGGTCTGGCTCCCCGGCCAGTCGGCGCCCGAGATCCGGCTGGCGCTGGATCTCGCCGGACTCGGCGGGTAGATTTCCGGCTCACTCGACCCCCTCTTCGGGGGCCAGCGAAAGGGAGCACGCGTGTCGGACATCAAGGTCAAGCGCAACCACACGATGGGTCAGGCCGAGGCGCGGCGCGCCGCCGAGGAGATCGCCGAGAACCTGAAGGACCGCCTTCAGGTGGGCTACCACTGGGACGGCGAGCACCTGCGCTTCAAGCGCACCGGCGCCGAGGGCTACCTCTGGGTGACCGAGGAGGCCATCGAGATCAGCATCAAGCTGGGCCTCATGTTCCGGCCGATGAAGGGCGTCATCGAGGGGAAGATCGTCGAGTTCCTCGACAAGAAGCTCGGGTGAAGGGACCTCCCTGCTCCGGCGGGAGGTCTTCGGTAGAGAGGATGACCGTACCCACGCGAGCTGCGAGGCCGTAGCTATCTGCTGTCAGCTATCAGCTCAGGCGGTATGGGTCCGCGTGGACCGATCGGGTGTGCTGACACGCGCGGATGCCCGGAGAGCGTCGCCCGGGCACGGCCAGACTGAGAGCTGACAGCTGAAAGCTGATAGCCGCCTGTCGGATCAGCCCGCCTGCTCGGAGAAGTACTTCGACTCCGCGGTCGAGAGCTCCGCGTAGGTCTTCTCGAGCTGCCCGACGATCACCTTCTCGGCGACCTTGCCGGCGAGGGGGATCTTGATCTCGATCCGGCCCTCGACGACCCGCCGGGTCTGGTCACCGGCGGCGACGTAGAAGAGCTCGCCCGCGCAGTCGATCTTGTTGCTCATCACCTGGGTGAGCACCCGCCAGTGGATCGTCTCGCCCTTCGGATCCCAGCGGCTCTCCTCGTCCCACTCGAAGACCTCGGGCTTGAGGACCTTGGTCGCGCCGGGCGGCAGGTCGCGCACCTTCACGTGGAAGCGCTGCAGCACCTCCCCGCCCTCCTTGTGCTCGACCGACACGCGCGAGCGGTCGGCGGAGGAGAGGGCGACGTTGCAGCGGTCGTGGAGCTCGTCGTCGAAGAGGTGGGCCAGGACGACCTCGCGCTTGACGGGCCAGGTGTGCTCGATCCGGAACTTGGTTGCCATGGTGGGTCTTATACCGCAGGCTGCCGGCCCGAGGATGGACTCTCCCGCACCCGAGCTGCTGCACTGCGTCACCGAGGACGGCTGGACGCTCCAGCTTCGCCGCCACGCCGCGGCGGGCGAGGCCCGGGCCGCCGTGCTCTGCCTCCACGCCATGATGGTGGACGGGCGTACCTTCGAGCGCCGGGGTGAGGGGCTGGCCGCCACCCTGGGGGCCCGGGGCCTCCTGCCCCTGGTGGCGGATCTGCGGGGCCGGGGCGGGTCCGGTCCCCCGGTGGAGCGGGGCGGCCGCTGGAGCTACGAGGGCTTCGCTCACCAGGACCTGCCGGCGCTCTTCGCCGCGGCCCGGGAGGCGGCGCCCGGCCTGCCCCTCTTCGTCGTGGGCCACTCGCTGGGCGGCCACCTCGCCATCGCCGCGGTCACCCGCGATCCCTCGCTGGCCCCGGCGGGCTTCGTCCTCCTCTCGACCAACATCTGGCTGCCCTCCCTGGATCGGCACCCCCTGCGGCGCCTCGAGCGCCACGCCCAGATGGCCGTCTTCGACGCCGTGGGCGTGGCCCTGGATCACTTCCCGAGCCGGCGGCTCAAGATGGGGCCCATCGACGAGGCGGCCCCCTACGTGAACGACCTCGCGCGCTTCTGGTGGGAGGACCGCTGGGGCAGCGCCCCGGGCGAGGACTACCTGCAGGCGGCCCGGGCCATCGAGGCGCCGGCCCTCTGCGTCTTCGGCCGCGGAGACCGCCTGATGGCCCACGAGGCCGGCGGACGGGCCTGGGCCGCCCGGATCGGGAAGGAGGGCGCCGAGGTCTGGCTGGAGGGGAGGGCGAGCGGGCTGCCCTTCGATCCCGGTCACATGGAGGTGCTCACCGACCCCCGCGCCCGCCCCCTCTGGGAGCGGCTGGCTTCCTGGATCCTTCAGCGCTGCGAGGCGCCGGGCCGCGCCCCTTCGCCGGGCCGCGCCGGGGCGTAGGAGCCCGGGTCGCCCGCTCCTCGCGGGTCTCCTCCACGGCGATGCCCTTGAAGGCCCGCGGGCGGCGGTTGCGGCGCCGGCCCTGCGCGCGGGAGAAGCGGGAGTGGACCTCGCGGCGCAGCTCCTCGGAGAGGAAGTCGCCGTGCGCCTCGGGGAGGGGGCCGCCCCAGTCGCGGACCTCGCTGTCGGCGAACCACATCACCCGGCGGACCACGAGGGTCGCGTAGGCACCGGAGGGGAGGGTGAAGGCCAGGGAGATCTTCACCCGACCCGGGTTCAGCTCGTCCGGGCGGGGGTTCACCACCGAGAGGCGGGTGGGCTTCACCACCAGCGCCCGCGGCTCGTCCTTGAAGACCATCCGGGCCGCCGCCGGCAGCTTCAGGTCGGAGAGCTTCAGGCGCTGCTTCTTGAGCACCTTGTTCACGGCCGCGGCGATCCGCGGATCGGTCAGCTCGGTGTCCGGTCCCAGCAGCGGCAGCTGGATCTTGCGCAGCTGGGCCAGGGAGGGCCCGGTGTCGACCTCGGCCCGCTCCTCGGGATCGGGCCGGGGGAAGCGCTGGATGCCGGCCTGGTAGCGCAGGGCGAGGAGGCGCTCGCGGGCGTAGGCCTCCTCCAGGAAGATGCGCGCGGTCTCGTTCCAGAGCAGGCTCTGGAACTCGAAGAGCAGCAGGGTGCGCCGCCGCGTCTCCATCGCCCCGAAGGCCTTGAGGAAGTCGCGGGGGTTCTCGCGCAGGCTGCGGATGATCGGCTCGTAGGTGCGGGCGGCGGGCAGGGAGCAGCGGCGCTTCCACTCGCCCCAGTGGCGGGCCCAGAAGGCCTTCACCCGGGCGTCCTCGCTCTTGTCGAGGCGGCTGGGGCGGGCGATGAGCTGGCGCAGGGCATCCTCACTGCGCCCCTGCAGGAGGTCCCGCACCACGTAGCCCTGCCCGTGCTTCACCGAGCCGAAGCGCTGGGAGTCGAAGTAGTTGATCACCCCCGAGCGGCGGACCTCCACCACCGAGGCAGGGATGCGCTCGGCCTCGTCGAGGGTCAGGTCGCGGACGGTGACGACGAAGCGGTTGGCCCGCAGGTTGGCCGCCGAGAGGGGCTCCTTGGTCCGACCCAGGAACTTCAGCCGCAGGTTCGGCTCCTGGTGCTCGACCGCCTTGCCGTCCACGGCGATGATCTGCTCGGTGCGGCCCTGCTTGTCCTTCAGTCCGCAGAAGGAGATGGCGTGCGGAGGAAGATCGTTCGCCTCGGCCACCCGGTGGATGGCCTCGAGGGTCGAGAGCTTCTGCTTGTCCATCAGGTAGACGTAGTGCGCGCCCCGGGCGGCCTTCTCGAAGTGGTAGGCCTCCCGGACGATGAAATCCTCGGGTCGGGTCTTGAGTCGCATGGGCGAGGCACCCTACCACGCCGCCTCCGGGACGTCGGTCCCGCCGGAGGGCGATTTTGGGCGGCAGAGTCGCCTTGAGGGGGGATCGGGCGCGTGGTAGCGTTCCGGGGCCGGGAACGGCGTTTTTCCAGGCTCTATCATGCACGCTTCTTGCCCCTCGTGCCGGACGCCCATCGTGGGGCCCTCTCTCCCCGAGACGTGTCCGGCCTGTGGCGAGACCCTGGACCTGGGAGTGAGGGCGGACCCACACCTCGTCCTGCATTCTCCGGACGGCCTGACCGCCGAGTTCCCCATCGGGGCGCGCCTCTCCCTCGGGCGGCACTACGAGAACGGGGTGGTGGTCGCCGACCGGGAGGTCTCCAAGCGCCACGCCGTGGTCGAGCGGACCCCGGAGGGCCACTTCCTGCGGGATCTGGGCTCCTCCAACGGCACCTTCGTGAACGGCCGGCGCATCGAGAGCCTCAAGCTCAAGGACGGCGACGAGGTCCGCCTGGGCACCTCCAAGCTGGTCTTCCGGGCCGGGATCGCGCCGGTCCCGGCCGGCCCCAAGGTGGTGCAGGCCCCCTCCGTGACCCAGGTGCTGGCGAGCGTCCGGCCGGTGGCGGTCACCGAGGCGGCCTCGTTCCTGCCCGCATCGCAGGTCACGGATCTCGAGGCGCTGCGCAAGGACTACGAGCGCCTGCGGGTGGCCTACCGCTTCCACCAGGAGACGGGGCTGGTCATCGATCCCTCCGACCTCTACGAGCGGATCCTCGAGCTGGCCTTCGAGATCCTCCCCGCCGAGAACGGCGTGCTGCTGGTGCCCGACGCCGAGGGCTACCGGGTGGTGCGGGCCCGCTCCCGCACCGAGGGGGAGGAGATCCAGGTCTCCCGCACCCTGCTGGAGGGGGTCGCCGAGCGGGGCGAGGGGGTCCTCTCCACCGACGCGATCACCGACCAGCGCTTCAAGGCGGCGGCCTCGATGGTGACCCGCGGCGTGCGCTCGGTGCTGGCGGTGCCCCTGGTCGTCCACGGGACGATCCGGGCCATCATCTACCTCGACTCCCGCCAGATCTCGTCCTTCACCGCCAAGGACCTCGACATCCTCTCGGCCCTGGCCGGCCAGGCCGCGGTCTCGCTGCTCAACGCCGAGCTCATCGACAAGATCAAGAACGAGGAGACCACCCGCTCCCGGCTGGAGCGCTTCCTCTCTCCGGCGCTGGTGCAGAAGGCGCAGGCTGGCGAGCTGGACCTCGAGAAGGGTGGCAGCCTGATGCGGGCCACCATCCTCTTCTCGGACATCCGCGGCTTCACCAACCTCTCGGAGAATAGCGAGCCCGAAGCCGTCGTCGGAATGCTGAACGCCTACTTCGAGGAGATGGTGGACGCGGTCTTCCAGCACCACGGCATCCTGGACAAGTTCATCGGCGACGCGGTGATGGCCCTCTGGGGCGTGCCCGTGGCCGGTGAGGACGACGCCTCACGCGCCGTGCGCGCCGCCCTGGGGATGATCGAGCGGGTGCGCCGCCTCAACGAGGAGCGGGCCGCCGAGGGGCTGCCGGCCATCGAGGTCGGCATCGGGATCAACACCGGGGAGTGCGTCGTCGGGAACATGGGCTCCAGCCGGCGGTTGGAGTACACGGCCATCGGTGACTCGGTGAACCTGGCCTCCCGCCTCTGCGACCTGGCCTCCGGGGGGGAGGTGCTGATCTCCGAGTTCACCCGGGAGGCCCTGCGGGGCGAGTTCCAGTGCGAGGCCCTGCCGGCCAAGCAGGTGAAGGGCAAGGCCCGGCCGGTGCCGGTGTTCAAGGTGAGCTAGAAGGTGCCAGAGCAGACCTGCCCCAACTGTGGCACGGGCCACGACGTCTCGATCTTCGTGACCGGTCAGCGCGTCCGCTGCACCCGCTGCGGGATCCGCTTCGACGTGCAGCGCAGCGACATCTCGATGGGGCGGCCCACCGCGGAGCAGCGCGCCCGTGCTCCGGAGAACGGGAAGGGCACGGCCGTGGGCGAGATCGGCCGGGCGCCGCCGCCGCCCCCCCCGGTCCCGCTGGAGGCAGAGAGCGCCCCCCGGAGCGACGAGCACGTCACCGAGGGGCCGACCGACGCCGAGGTGGCCGGCGAGAGCTTCGCCAACGACGAGACCCGCGTGCGCGCCGGGCTGGCCATCCCCGGCTTCGACGTCCTGCGCACCCTGGGGCGCGGCGGCATGGGCGAGGTCTACCTGGCCCAGCAGCAGTCCCTCGCCCGGCAGGTGGCCCTGAAGGTGCTGGCGCCGGAGCTGGCCCGCTCCGAGGACTTCGTCGCGCGCTTCGAGAAGGAGGCCGCGGCCCTGGCCTCGCTCTCGCACCCCAACATCGTCGGCATCATCGACCGGGGCGAGGCCGAGGGCACCTACTACTTCGCCATGGAGTTCGTGGAGGGGCCCTCGCTCCGGGACCTCCTCCGGGAGGGACCCCTGGCCCCGACCCGGGCCGTCGAGATCATCGCCCAGGTCTGCGCCGCCATCGACTACGCCCACTCGAAGGGCGTGATCCACCGGGACCTCAAGCCCGAGAACATCCTCATCGATCCCCACGGGGTGGTGAAGGTGGCGGACTTCGGCCTCGCCGGCATCATCGGCGGCGACGAGCGGCTGCACCTGACCCGCACCGACATGGCGATGGGCACCTTCCACTACATGGCACCCGAGCAGCGCAAGAGCGCCCGGGACGTCGACGCCCGCGCCGATCTCTTCTCCCTCGGGGTGATGCTCTACGAGCTGCTCTGCGGTGAGGTGCCCGCCGGGGTCTTCAAGCTGCCCTCCAAGCGCATCGAGGGACTCGACGAGCGGGTCGACGCCATCGTCACCCGGGCGATGGAGGCCAACCCCGCCGACCGCTACCAGCGGGCCTCGGCGATCTTCGCCGACCTCCAGCAGGTGGCCGAGTCGAGCCGCCTCACCTCGACCCCCATGAAGATCTCCGGCCCGGCGACCGCCGCCGACCGCCCCCGGGCGCGGGCGCGGAGCGTCGAGGGCGAGAGCGAGCTCTCCCTCTCCACCGTCGACAGCGTCTTGGAGCGCACCGGGCGGGGCCTCAAGCGCACGGTCCAGATCCTGATCTTCGGGCTGGCGGTGGCGGCGGTGCTGGTCTTCGTGCTGGTGGGCCAGGAGGGCCGGCGCGCGATCAGCACCGGCCTGACCACCGGCCTGGGGGGCGAGCTGACCGCCGACGGGGGCGGCGGCGAGCTCCCCCGTGAGGTCGTGCACCACCAGGAGAGCCCGATGTCCCTGCCGGTGAAGATGCGCCTGGACGGAGACGAGCGGGTCGAGCGCGAGTTCGACTTCGTCACCGACACCTCCGGAGAGATGCCCTGGTTCCTCTACCGCGGCTACTGGGTCCACGAGGCCGAGGCGCTGGTGCAGGACGTCTTCATGGGCGGCGCGGGCCTGGCGACCACCGACCGGATGCCTCGGGCCTTCCTCGGTGACGAGCGCTTCTTCGCCGACGGCTTCCGCCTGGAGAGCTCGGTGGTGCTCTCCTCCTCGCCGGGCCCCGAGGTGCCCCTGGGGAAGGCGCGGGCGCTGGTCGACGCGCTGGAGTCGGACGAGAGCGAGCCGGTGCCCACCGCCAAGCTCTACCTCTACCGCAACAAGCGGCACTTCTTCGCCCTGGAGGTCTCCGGCGGCGAGTCCGGGGGCTACCGCCTCTCCTGGAACCTGGAGGACGGCGAGCGCTTCGGCACCCTCGAGGGCGGCACCGGCCTCCCCGAGGCCGCCGGCCGCGAGGCCCTGCGCCTCGCCCTCTGGATCGAGGGGGGCTGGCTCTACGGCTCGGTCGAGGGCAAGGAGATCGGCCGCGCCCAGCTCGGCGACCTCACCGAGGAGAACTGGGGCAAGGTCGGCTTCGGCTGCCAGGACGCCCGCTGCATCTTCGACGACGCCCTCATCGTCGGCAAGACCCGCCCGCCGCCGCGCAAGGACGAGAAGGGACAGACCGGTCCCGGCGTCGAGCCGATCGAGCGCTAGCGCTCGAGGGGCTTGAGGGTGATGTCCGCCCGGATCCCACCGTCGACGATCTGCACGCGGCCCTTCCAGGTCGCGTAGCCCTTCTTGCTGACCTGCACGGAGGCGAACTCTCCCTCGTAGGCGCGGCCGACCATCAGCGGCGTCTTGCCGATCAGCTCGCCGTCGATCCGCACCTCGGCGCCGTCGGGGAGGGAGTCGAGGTAGACCATCCCCGGCACGGTGTTGCCGGTGGGCACGTAGGTCTCGGTCACCAGCGAGGCGGCCGGGTCGATCGTCGCGTCGTCCTCCGACGCCGCCCCGCTCGAGGCCAGCAGGCGCGCGAACCAGCTCTCGCCTTGCGCGGTCCCGGTGTCGGGCTTCGCGTCCAGGAGGAAGACGGCCGCGGCGGCGGTGAGCCCGAGCAGCGCCACGCCGCCGAGCACGAAGAAGAGGCGCCGCGCCCTCACCCGGGCGGGCACCCGCGCGAGATCGTCGACGGTGGTGCCCACGGAGACGGGCGGGTGATCGAGCTCGATGGGGGTGCCCTCGGGCGGCGGGGTCATCGGGGTCTGGGTCATGAGGCGCTCCTCGTCAGCTCGGTGAAGACCACCCCCGGCGTCTCGCCCGGCGTGCGGCGCGTCTCCTCCCACAGCGAGCGATCGAAGGCGGGGAAGAAGACGTCGCCAGGCTGGCCCGGCGGCACCTCCAGGTGGGACGCGTCCACCTCGGTGAGCAGGAGGCGGGTGGCCAGGGGGAGGGCGGCCGCGTAGAGGTGCGCGCCGCCGATGATGCGGGGCTCGGCATCCTCCGCCCACGCCAGGGCGAGGGCCGCCTCCAGGCTGGGGGTCACCTCGGCGCCCTCGGGGCGGAAGTCGGGGGAGCGGCTCACGACGATGTTGCGTCGGCGGGGGAGGGGGCGGCCGACCTCCTCCCAGGTCAGGCGCCCCATGACGATGGCGTGCCCGACGGTCTGCGCCTTGAAGAACTTCAGGTCCTCCGGGATGCGCCAGGGCAGGCCGCCGCCGCGCCCGATGAGCCGCTCCGGGCCCACCGCGGCGATGATCACCAGGGGCCTCACACCGAGACCTCGGCCTTGATGTGGGGGTGCGGGTCGTAGCCCACGAGCTCGAAGTCCTCGTAGCGGAAGGCGAAGAGGTCGTCGACCTTGCGCTTGATCTCCATCGTGGGCAGGGGGCGCGGCTCGCGCTCGAGCTGCAGCCGGGCCTGCTCCAGGTGGTTCAGGTAGAGGTGCACGTCGCCGAAGGTGTGGACGAAGTCCCCGACCTCCAGGTCGCAGACCATGGCCAGCATCTGGGTGAGCAGGGCGTAGCTGGCGATGTTGAAGGGCACGCCGAGGAAGAGGTCGGCGGAGCGCTGGTAGAGCTGGCAGGAGAGGCGCCCCCCCTGCACGTAGAACTGGAAGAGGGTGTGGCAGGGGGGCAGGGCGACCTGGTCGGCCTCGGCGGGATGCCAGCCGCTGACGATGAGGCGCCGGCTGTGCGGGTTCCGGCGGATCTGCTCGACCAGGTTGGCCAGCTGATCCACGCCGTCCGCCTCCCAGGTGCCGTCCGGCCTCGGCGTCGCGCCGAAGTTGCGCCACTGGTGGCCGTAGACCGGCCCCAGGTCCCCGGCCTGGCGGCCGAAGCGGGCGCACTGCTCGGCGGTGGCCCACTCGTTCCAGATCCGGACCCCCGCCTCCTGGAGGGGCTCGACCCGGGTCTCGCCGGAGAGGAACCAGAGCAGCTCGTGGATGATCGAGCGCAGGTGCAGCTTCTTGGTCGTCAGCACCGGGAAGCCGGCCGAGAGGTCGAAGCGCAGCTGGTGGCCGAAGACGCTGCGGGTGCCGGTGCCGGTCCGGTCCTCCCGGTCGACCCCCTCCTCGAGCACTCTCCGCATGAGATCGAGATAGGCCTGCATGGCCCTTCCCATAGCATCATGGTCGAGGGTTTAGTCCCCTCCATGCATCGCGAGAGCTTCGTCGTCGCCACCGAGGGCCGGGGCACCACCTCCCTCGACACCCGGGTCGACGCCGTGATCGCCGCCTCCGGGGTCGAGGAGGGGCTCTGCACGGTCTTCGTCCACCACACCAGCGCCTCGTTGATCGTCTGCGAGAACGCCGATCCCACCGTCCGCCGGGATCTCGAGGCCTTCACCGCGCGCCTGGTCCCCGACGGCGATCCGATCTACCGGCACACCGCCGAGGGGCCCGACGACATGGCCGCCCACGTCCGCAGCATCCTCACCCAGACCAGCATCGGCATCCCCGTCGCCGGGGGCCGGCTGGACCTGGGCACCTGGCAGAGCCTCTATCTCTGGGAGCACCGCACCCACCCCCACCGCCGAAAGATCAGCGTGGTGATCACCGGCTAGTCAGGGGGCGCGCCACTTCAGCAGCCCCAGGATGCTGGCCCGGTCGTCCGTCCAGACCACCGGCTCCAGGCCGGCGGTCCAGGGGACGAGGGCCGCGTCCAGCTCCTCGCTCGCGAGGAAGTCCCGGTTGCGGGTGAGGAGGGCCCAGTTGCTCATCACCCCGCCGGTCGCGCCGTCCCGGTCGCGGCGCACCCGCCGGACCTCCCAGCCCTGGCTCGCGGCCAGGCCCCGCACCACCGGCTCGAGCTGCAGGTGGCGGTTGGAGATGTGGAAGGCGAGGATGCCGTCGGCGGCCAGGTGCGCCCGGTAGAGGGCGAAGGCCTCGGCGGTCAGCAGGTGGACGGGGATCGCGTCGGAGGAGAAGGCGTCCACCACCAGCACGTCGAAGCCGCGCAGCGCCCCGGCGCGCCGCTCCTGCTCGAGGACGAAGCGGGCGTCGCCCAGGACGACCTCGACGCTGGCGGCCGAGTCCGCGAGGTAGGTGAAGTGCTCTCGAGCCATCCGCTCGACGGCGGGATCGAGCTCGTAGAAGAGGTAGCGCTGCCCCTCGCGGGCGTGCGCGGCCAGGGTGCCCGCCCCCAGCCCGATGACCCCGACCGTGAAGCCCGGCGCCGCCGCCCGGGGGTGGAGGCGCAGCGCCAGCCCGACGCCGCTCTCGCGGCCGTAGTAGGTCGTGGCGAAGCCGCGGCGGTGGGGGGCCAGGTACTGATCCCCGTGCCGCGTCTGCCCGTGCATCATCATGCGGTACCAGTCCTCGCCGCCGCGGCCCGCCTCCTTCACCCGCAGCACGCCGTGGAAGTTGCGCTCGCTCTCCAGCGAGCTGCGCAGCTTCTTCTCCCGGTCGGCCAGGGCGAAGAGGACCAGGAGGACGACCGCCAGGGTCCAGCCGGCGACCAGCCCGCGCCGCAGGAGGCCGGGGAGGCTCCGGGAGCGCCAGGGGAGGGCGACCAGCCCGAGGAGGAGGAAGACCAGCACCAGGCCGAGCGGGTACTCCCAGTAGCCGTCGAAGAGCAGCGGCGCGCCCAGCGCCACGAAGGCCCCGCCGGCGGCGCCGCCCAGGGAGACCAGGAGGTAGAAGCCGGTGAGGCGATCCGGGGCGGGGCGCAGGCGGGCCAGCTCCCCGTGGCAGACCATGCAGGCGGTGAAGAGGGTGGCGCTGTAGCTCGTCACCTGCAGCCAGAGCCGCACCGAGGGGCCGGCCTCGACGATGAGCAGCGAGGTGAGGGTCGCGAGCGCCAGGAGGGGGATCCAGACGCCCCGGTGGTACCAGCGGTCCCGCTCGAAGGCGACGATGAAGGTGACGAGGTAGAGGGAGAGGGGCAGCACCCAGAGGAAGGGCACCGAGGCCACGTCCTGGACCAGCTGGTTGGTGGTGGCCAGGAGGAAGAGGCTCCCGGAGCCGGGCAGGAGGAGCCAGAGCAGGGGGTGGTGCCAGGGGGGCGCGGCGCTCCGGTCGGCCGGGGCGTCGAGGGGCCAGACCGTGTCCCGGCGCAGGAGGGGCAGGGCGCAGGCGACGCTCAGGGCGGCGAAGGCGAGGTAGACGCCCGACCAGCTCCAGGCCTGGGCCTCCAGGCCGAGGAGGGGCTCGAGCGCGAAGGGATAGGCCAGCAGCCCGAGGAGGGAGCCCAGGTTGGGGAGGGCGTAGAGGCGGTAGGGCGAGTCGCCGGGGCGGGCCAGGGCGAACCAGCTCTGCATCAGGGGGCCGGTGGACGAGAGCAGCAGGTAGGGCGCGCCGACGGTGCCGGCCAGGAGGCCGAGGATCCCCAGGGTGGGGTCGGCCGGGGGCGAGGCGGGGGGACGAGGGACGATCGGGAGGAAGAGCAGGGTGAGCGCGAGGAGCAGCAGGTGGAGCGCCGCCTGCCGCCGGGGCGAGAGGTGGCGCCGGATCCCGTGGGCGTAGGCGTAGCCGCCGAGCAGCCCGGTCTGGAAGAAGACCAGGGAGGTGGCCCAGACGGCGGTCCCCCCGCCGAACCAGGGGGTGATGAAGCGCGCGATCATCGGCTGCACTCCGAAGAGGAGCAGGGCGCCGAGGAAGATGGTGGGGGCGAAGCGGCTCAACCCGGCCATTCTGCGGGCAGGGGCGGCCTCGTGTCAGGCCCGGGCGCTATTCGATCGTGCGCGTGGCGCGGGACTTCAGGTCGTCGGGAAGGGTGAGGCCGGCCTCTGCCGCGGCCTTCTGGTTCAGGATCACCGCCGTCTCCTGCAGCTCACGGTTGCCGAGGCTCTCGGGCGTGGCCCCCTGGAGGAGCTGGGCCGCGAGCTCCCCGACGGCCTTCCCCTCGGCGGCCGGATCGGGGGCGAAGGTCACGTGCACGCCTCGCTGCTCCGCCCCCGCGGTGGTGGTGGCGATCGGCAGCTTCCGGGGCTTCGCCGCCGCGAGCAGCGGCGCGATGGCGTCGATCGCCGTGGCGTTGCCCGTGACGTAGACCGAGCCCACCTCCGCGAGCTTCGCGGCGAGGTCGTCGGCCTTCAGATCGACCTCCACCGGCGTGAGGCCCAGGCGCTCGCAGATGGCGGTGGCGGTCTTCAGCTCCCGCTTGGCGTCGCTGCCCCCGGCGTGGGCGAGGGCGACGGGCTTGCCGGGGGCCAGCGCCTGCAACACCCCCAGGGCTTCCTCGATCGGGAGCTGCCAGGTCAGCCCCACCATGTGGGAGCTGCCGGGGATCTTGATCTGCTTCGGGGTGGTCAGGGAGAAGACCAGCGGCGCGACCCGCTTGAGGCCCACCGCCGAGCGCGTCACCGTGGTGCCCAGGGTCACGATCACGTCGACCTTGAGGGTCTCCAGGCGCTCGAGGGAGTTGGAGCGGGCGACGCTGGTCGGGCCCGGCTTCTGGACCAGCACCTTGGTGCCCGGCGCCTTGGCCTCGAGGGCGGCCTCGAAGGCCTTCAGCGAGGCCTGGTAGTGGGGGTTGTCTCGCTCCAGCAAGATCCCCACCGTCGCTGCCTGCGCCGGCGCGGACGCCGCCAGGGAGAGGAGGAGGGCCGCCGCGACGACCCAGGGGTGTCGGCGAGCGTTCCTCATTCGAAGCTCCTCATCACGTGGACGGCGAGGAAGGTGGTCGAGCTGTCGGGCCAGGGATCGTAGGGGTTGGCGGCCTGATCGATCGATCGCCAGCCGCCCGTCAGCGAGGTGGTCCAGCGCGGGTGGACCTGAAGGCGCAGGTAGGCGTCCACCCGGTACTGGAGGGAGAAGCCCGAGGAGAAGGCCGCGATGGAGACCGGCTCGAGGGCGAGGGGCTCGGTGGGCGTGAAGCGGGAGTGCGCGGAGTTGGTGCTCACGCGCAGGCCGGTGTGCAGCCAGTCCAGGGGTCTCCAGGAGAGGTCGCCCACGACCTGGTGGAGGTCGTGCTGGTAGAGGGCCAGGGGATCCCGGAGGAAGGGGGTGTCCTCTTCGGTGCTCCAGAGGTCGTAGGCCAGCTCCTGCCCCACCTGCACCTGCATGTAGCCGTAGAGGAGTAGCAGGGTGATCCCGTCGTTGGTGTTGATGGTCACGCTGCCCTGGGCGTTGTGGCTGCCCGTCCGGCGGGCGCCGCCGCGGACGGTCACGCCGCTCACCTCGTAGGCGAGGGACTCCCGCATGCCCATCGCGTACTGGTAGCGGCCGCGGGCGGAGAAGTGGGGGGAGGGGCGCCAGGTCAGCGAGAGCTCCGTCTTCCCGGTGGCGTCCGGCTCGGTGTTGAGGGCCGGGGCCGCGATCCACTCGTGCTCGTAGCCGCCCTCCACCGTGATCGTGCGGTGGGCGTCGACCTTCACCCGGGCCCCGATGCGGCTGCGGATGGTGTAGGGCGAGAGGCCCCAGTCCGACCCGTCGGGCCGCTGGAGGTCCTGCCGGCGGAAGCGCAGGTCCAGCACCGCGTCGCGGTTGACGCGGTAGCGCAGGCGCAGGCGGGTGATCAGCTCGTTCCGGTCGAGGGGCGGACGGGCCGGCACGGCCGTCGTCTCGCCGGTGGTGACGTTGGTGATGGTGGCGGTGTCGGGGCCCCGCCAGCCGACCGTCCGCCCCGAGACGCTGCCGCGCAGGGAGAGCGAGGGGAAGGGGCGCGCGGTCGCCGCCAGGTAGGCCCCCAGGGTCCGGCCCTTCAGGTCCGCCCGAGGATTGGCGACCTCGGACCAGCGCAGGCGGCCGACCAGGGAGTACATGCCGGAGTTGTCCGAGTTGAGGGCCAGCTCCTCGGTGTGACCCCTCCACACGGTCGAGAGGTTCCGGGCGTACTCTCCCGCCCCCAGCGGGAGCGCGCCCTCGTAGCGGTAGGTCTCGAAGGCGCTCAGCGGGGTGAGGGCGACCTGCCGGTGGATGAAGCTCAGCTCGACGGGCCCGAGGTGGCTGTTGAGGGTGGCGGAGCCCTCCTGGAAGAGATCGGAGGCCAGGTCGGGGGCGTGCTGGAGCGCCAGGTCGTCGAAGTGGCCCGAGCCGCCGAGGAAGGGGCGCGCCTGGTTCACGGTCCGATGATGGAGCCAGCCATCCAGGACGAGGTGGGCCGGGAAGTCGGGCAGCTTCAACATCACCTTGAGCCGGCCCGTCTGGGTGTCGATGTAGCGGTGATCCGGCAGCTCCCCGGTCCCGACCGAGAAGCGGGGATCCGGGCCGAGGTCGAGGGGGGTGGGGGCCTCGGTGTCGTGGTGAAGGGCCGTACCGGTGAGGCGAACCTGGAGGAGCTCCCCCAGGCCGTAGACGCCGTCGACGCAGAAGTCCCGTGGATTGCGGATCACGGTGTCCGCCTTGACCCGGTGCTTCCCGATCCCGTAGAGCCCGAGGTGCCCGTCCAGGGTCGGCCAGGTCTGCTCGTGGAGGTACTCGCTGGCGCGATGGGAGCCCTCGGCGGAGAAGAAGCGGACGCCAGCGCCCAGCTCGAGCTTGAAGTCGTGCGGAGCGACGTAGGTCTCGTGGGGCTCCGGGGTCTCGGCGAAGAAGTCGTCCAGCCCCTCCTCGTCCTCCTCCTTCGCCGGGGCGGGGGTCGCCCCGGCCTGGGCGACGAGGAGGGCGGGAGCGGGCGCGTCTTCGCCAGCGAGAGCAGACGCGTCTTCACCAGCGAGAGCGGGAGCGGGAGTGGCCGCGAAGAGGAAGATGAGCAGGAGTTCCACGGCAGCTCCTAGCGGATGAAGGTCCCGGACCCGCTGGGGGAGGGGAGGTGGGAGCCATGCAGCGTCGAGTGGCAGTTGCTGCAGCGGGTGTAGAAGGCGGCCTTCGACTCCAGGCTGGAGGGGCCGGCGGCGGCGTCGACCGGATGCCCGACGTGGCACTGCATGCAGAGGAAGGGCTCGGTGGCGACCAGCATGTCGTCGTTGGGGGCGCCGTGGGGATCGTGGCAGGTCTCGCAGTCGTCGATGACGTCGGCGTGGGCGAAGGAGAAGGGCGCGATCTTGTCGCCGTGGCAGCTGCCACAGGTCTCCCGCACCGTCGGGCGGACGAGGGCGCTCTCGGCGCCGCCGGAGCCATGGGGCTCGTGGCAGCTGTTGCAGCCCATCTTCCGCTCCATCACCGGGTGGCGGCTGGGCATCGCCATCTTGGCCCGCTGGTCCTCGTGACACTTGAGGCAGAGGTCCGACTGGTCCCGGAAGGAGATCAGCATGTCGGGGCCGGCGTGGATCGGGTGGCAGTTGGTGCAGGTGACCTCCGCGGTCGCGTGGCTGCTCGCCGCCCAGTCGTGGAGGTTGGGGTTCGCGCTGGAGGAGTGACAGTTGAGGCACATCAGGTCCTGCGCCCCCGCCGGCAGCCTCTTGATCGGGGTGAGGGTCTCGTAGCGGCAGGGGATCTTGATGCCCCGGGCCGCCGCGGCCTCGACCTCGTCATGATCGAGGCCGGCGATGGCGAGGCTGCCCGGGCCGTGGCAGGACTCGCAGTCGACCCGGTGTTCACCCTCGGCCGAGCCGGGCTGCTGTCCCATCGTGCTGTTGGCCAGGTCGTTGCGCCGGGCGTCGTGGGTGTGACAGGCCTCCAGGCACCGGTCGGTGCCGACGTACTGGGCGTCGGGGTGACCGAGGAGCATCTCCTTGTACTCCTGGAGGGTGCCGAGGGGCTCGCGGGCCTTCAGGGCCCCGCAGGCCGCCAGGATCGCGAGGGCCGGGACGAGGAGCCACCCTCCACGGCGCCCGGGCTTCGTCGGTGCGTTCTCTCGGATGTCAGGGCGCATAGGAGGTGGTCTCACGATCGTAGGGAGAGGTGGGGCGGGTCCCGGGCGGGACGCTCCCCGTGATCAGCTCGAGGCTGTCCCGGAGCACCTGCGCCGCGTAGAGGTAGTTGTGCACGTGGACGCCGGTGTCGTGGGAGAGGAAGTGCAGGTTGTAGGCCGCGATCAGCTGGGACTCGGTCCAGTCCCGGAGGCGGGTGCCGTAGTTCTGCTGCGCGGGATCCGGGGTGTTGAAGACGTAGGGGTAGCTCTCCTCGTTGTAGTGGACCCCCTGGGCGGCCAGCGCCTCGATCAGGGCGTCGTAGAGCCCGTGGAGCTCTTCGATGGGCGGCTCGGCGCTGCCATCCCCGTCGGCGTCGATGGCCGGGCCGATGGCCTCGTAGTCGCTCCAGACCCGGCCGGTGCTGCCGTGGCACTCCCGGCAGGTGGCGTTGTCCCGCACGCCCCCGTCCCTCGCGGCCCGCAGGGAGTGGCCGCCGAGGTCCACCTCGTCACTGTCGGGCATGTGGCAGCCCACGCAGCCCGCGCTCTGGTGGAAGAGGTTGCCCGGCGAGTAGCGGTGGCCCGGCAGCTCGTAGGCCTTCAGGCTGAAGAGGGTCGCGCCCGCCGCCTGGTAGTGGGCCTGGATGAAGTCCTGTCCGGTGATCGTCTCGTCGTTGCCGTCGTAGGGGTCCGTGCCCTTCGCCACCATGGCGCGGAAGAGGCTGCCGCCGCTCTCCCGGCCGGAGTGGCAGATGACGCAGGCGGCGCCGCGGCCGGCGTCGACCGTGCCGTCGACGACGTCGGTGGCCGGGGCGGTCCCGCTCGTCAGGGTCACCGCGCCCTCGGCACGGAGGAGGGGCTCCCTCCCGGAGGGTAGCCCGGTGCCGAGGTGGCAGGTGTTGCAGGTGATCAGGTCCCCGCCCGGGGATCCACCCTCGGTGAGAGGGCGGGAGTGGTCCGGCGGCCTCCAGGCCGTCGTGGCCGGATCGGTGTAGAGGGCGAAGCCGGCGCCGGAGTGGCACTGGAAGCAGGCGGTGGTGCTGAAGCCGCCCCAGGTCGGTGAGATCCAGTGGCTCTCACGGTCCGCGTGGGAGGAGCGGGCGTACTGCTCACGGACCAGCCCGGCGTGATCGTGTCCGGCGTGGCAGCTGGCCGCGCACTGATCCTCGGCGCCCTCCACCACGAAGCCCGGCGGGTTCCGGGCGGGCGCGCCGCCCGGGATGGAGAGGGACCAGTCGACCGCGGGGTCGAGGACGAAGGCGTCGCCGGCGACGTTCTCGATCTGGACGAGGGCGCCGTCGGCGTCGAGGTGCTGATCGTCGAAGTGGGTGTCGACGATGTCGGCGGTCAGCGCCTCGGGGCTGGCCCCGGCGCCGCGGGTGCCGTGGCACTCCCGGCAGGTCGCCGAGGTCCAGCGATCGGGCGTGCCCTCGCCGTCGTGGCTCTGGGCGCTGCAGGCGGCCAGGAGGAGGGAGAGGGCCAGCACCGCGCCCGGACAGAGAGGTTGCTTGAACATGGATGTTCCTCCACCCGAGCCCCCCCCGGCCCGATCGAGATCAACCTATGCGCAGGTACGCCTGGCTTCCACCGGTCCGGTGAAAAATAATCAGGGGGTCTCCCAGCGCTTCACGTGGTCGTTCTCGAGGTCGATGGTCGCGCCGCCCTCGTAGATCCACCGCTCCTTCTTCACCCCCGCCTCGACCGTCCGCTGGATCTGCCGGGGGAAGCCCCAGGCCATCTGGGCGGCGTCGGCGCGCATGCCGGCCAGCAGCTCCTTGTGCTCGATGGCGGCCTGGACGTCGGGGTGCAGCCCCTCGAGGGCCTTCAGCACCGAGTCGTCGCCCAGGTAGCGGCCCACCATGGCCTCGAAGCCCGCCAGGTCCGGCGGATCGTCCCGGAAGACCAGGACGTGGGGGGTCTGGCTCCCCGGCACCTCCACCAGCACCCAGGTGAAGTAGCGGGGGGTGAGGAGGGAGCGGCCGGTGACGTTGGTCGCCGTGGGGAGCTGGACGTCGAGGATGCGCACCCTGGTGCCCGCCGGGATCAGGCCGTCCGCGGCGCCGGCCGTGATCGGCTCGTCCCGCGGACCGCGCAGCAGGTCGACGGTCTCGGGTGGGCGATCCGAGAGGAAGCGGAAGCGGGCGTCGCGGAAGAAGGGGCCCGTGTGGCAGCTCACCTGGAGCGTGCGGGCCTGGCCCTCGAGGGTGTCCTCGACCTGGGAGATGATCGCCGGGGCCATCCGGGTGTGGGCGGGGCAGCCGAGCGTGCCTCCGAGCGCGAGCACGAGCACGAGCGCGGACGCGAGGTCTCTCCAGGGGTTCGTCGTCATGGGCCGACTCTATTCCGTGCCCCCGCCGGGGTGTAGCGTGACGGGATGCAGATCACCCGCATCGAGCTCTGGCGCGTCGCGGTGCCCCTGCCCGCGCCCTTCTACCCCTCCTGGATCCCGGGCTTCGAGCAGCAGGAGAACCGCTTCGATCTGATCCGGCTGGTGACGGCCTCGGGCCTCGAGGGGTGGTCCGCCGCCCAGTGCATGTCGAGCGAGCGCTCGGGGCTCGGCTCGCTGCTGGGCAACTACCTCCTGGGGGAGCGGGCCGACGACATCGCCAACATCCGCCAGCGGGTGCGGGAGATGAGCTACCTGGGCTGGCGGGTCGGCTGGATCGAGGCGGCCTGCTGGGACATCGTCGGCAAGGCCCGGGGCAAGCCCATCTACCAGCTCCTCGGGGGCGAGCCCCTCGAGTCGGTGCGGGGCTACGCCAGCACCGGCCAGGTGCGCTCGGGCGCCGAGCGGGTGAAGGAGGTCGAGGCCCGCCTCTCCGAGGGCTTCGAGGGGGTCAAGCTGCGGGTGCACGCCGAGACCCTCGAGGAGGACCTGGAGCAGCTCGAGGTGACCCGGAAGGGGGTGGGGGACGCGGCGATCCTGGGGGTGGACGCGAACCAGGCCTGGCGGGTGGCGGCCATCGGCGACGCCCCCCTCTGGGACGAGGCGCGGGCGCTCGCCTTCTGCCGGGGCGCCGAGGCCCAGGGCTTCACCTGGGTGGAGGAGCCCCTGGCCATGGACGACTACGCGGCGCAGGCGCGCCTGCGGGAGGCGACCGAGATCGCCATCACCGGCGGAGAGCTCAACAACCAGGGCCTGCCCGAGTTCGGGGTGATGATCGGCCGGGGCTGCTACGACTGGTACCAGCCGGACGCCGTCTTCACCGGCGGCATCGCCGAGACCTGGGCCATCATCCAGGCCATCGACCACGGGGGCGCGGCCTACTCCCCCCACACCTGGACCAACGGGGTGGGCTTCGCGATCAACCTCCAGCTCTTCGCGGCGTCACGCTGGCGGGAGGAGAAGCTCCTCGAGTACCCCTACGATCCGCCGGGCTGGGTCCCCGAGGGTCGGGACGGCATCCTGGTCGAGCCCTGGAGCGCGGAGAAGGGGCGGATCCCGGTGCCCGATGGCCCGGGCCTCGGCATCGAGATCGATGGCCGGGCGCTGCGGCGACACGGCACGCGCTACTTCGTCGGCACCGCGGGGAGGGTGGCGCTCAACGCCGTCCTCGACCGGGGCCTCGGGCTGGCCAAGCGCCTCGGCGCCACCCGCCAGGCGCGCCTGGAGGCCCGCAGGCGGGCCCTGGAGGCGAATCCGGGCGATCCGGCGCTCGAGGAGGTCGAGCGGCTGGTGCGCTTCGCCCACTCGATGCTTCCGACCGACGGCCGCTGAGCCCCGACTTTTTCTCTCTTTTTTGAGGGGACCCCTTGCCGCAGGCGACCCGGGGAGTAACCTCAAGGGGTCGGCTACACCCTGGGGGGAGAGATGAGCCTAGGTGTACTGCATGCGCGAACACTGTGGCCGGGGATCACCATCCTCATCGGCCTGCTGTTCTCGCTGCCCTCTCTCCCTGCCCGGGGCGAGCTCGAGGACCCCAGTGGCTGGGTCCTGATCTGCAGCGAGGAGTCGCCCCTCCAGGGGCTAACCCGCCGCGCCGCGTCCCGGCTCTTCCTCCGGCAGGGTGAGATGCTGGTCGGCGGCCGGAAGGTCGAGCCGGTGAACCTGGAGTCCATGAAGGAGCGGCTGGCCTTCCTCTCGGCGCTCACCCGCCTCACGCCGAGCCTGGTCGAGCGGCACTTCCTGGAGCTGAAATTCCGCCGGGAGGGCGACTGGCCCTCGACGGTGTCCGGCCCCAATCAGTTGATCGACCGGCTGCGGCCCGACCCGAACTACCTCTACGTCGGTTGGCTGCGGATCGAGACCGTGGAAAAACTGCCCCCATCGAGCCTCAAGGGGTTGCGTCTGCTCAAGCTCGACGGCAAGGATCACTCGTCGACGGAGTACGATCTGCGACCGAGGTGATCGGGACGGTGACGGAACAAGCTCGGAGCCCAGACAGAGGTCTGGAGCTGGTCTGGTACCAGCGACTCTCCTTCCAGCTAGGAGCGATGAGCGGCGCACTTGCGACCGTCGCGCTCGCCCTCTCCACGGTGGTCGCGGGCGTCTACACCGAGAGCGTCCTCATCGACGCCGAGCGGGAGAAGATCACCGCGGTCGGCAGCCTGGTCGGCAGCGCGGTCGTCGTCTACGTGGCGATGGAGGAGGAGGAGGCCGCGATGCGCTCCCTGCGGGAGCTGGCCCCCTCCGTTCGCGGCCTGGTCAGCATCGAGGTGTTCCTGGCCGAGGGCGGCGAGTTCGTCCGCCTGGACACGGGCCTCGAGGCCGCCGAGGACGAGATGCTCCACGCGGACGCGGAGATCCCGGGTGAGCTGGGCACGGTGCGGACCACGGTCTCCACCGCGGCCGTGACCGAGGCCGCCGGCCGGGCCTGGCGGAGCCTGCTGGTCGTCCTGGTCGTCGGCGTCGGCCTGGTGCTGGCGGTGGCCGGCTACCTCGGGGACCGCATGGCGCGGATGCTCCGCCTCATGGCGCAGATCGCCCGGGCCGTGGCCAAGGGCGACCTCTCCCGGACGGTTCCGATCTCGGGCAGCCGCAGCGAGATCGTCCTCCTGGCCGAGGACCTCAACCGCATGGTCGACAACCTGCGGGGGCTGGTGGGCGCGCTCTCCCAGACCGTGGCCGAGGTCGGCTCGGTGGCCGGCGAGAGCCTCGCGACCACCGAGCGGCAGCAGGAGGGCGCCAACGAGCAGACCCGGGCGGCCGACCGGACCCTCAACGCCACCGAGGCGCTGGTCGAGTCCGGTGAGCGGATCCACGAGGCCTCGCTGGAGGTGGTCGCCAACGCCGACACCTCCCTGGAGAACAACAAGAAGTCGGCGGCGCAGTCGAGCGATCTCGAGCGCATCGTCTTCAAGATGGGCGAGCTGCTCGAGACCGTGCGGGACATCGCCGAGAAGAGCGAGATGCTCGCCCTCAACGCCTCCCTCGAGGGGGTGCGGGCTCAGGAGCACGGCGCCGGCTTCGTGCTGGTCGCGACCGAGATGCAGCGCCTCTCGGAGTCGATCCTCTACGCGGTGCTCCAGATGCAGCAGCTGGCCAAGGAGGTGCGCGACTTCGCGGGCATCTCCTCGGCGCTCTCCGCCGACGGCATCCGGCTGGCGGACGGGACCGCGGACTCGGCCCGCCTCATCGGCAGCCTGGTGGGCGCGCTCCAGCTCGGCATGGGCGAGGTGGAGCAGGAGATGACGCAGGTGTCCGGCTCGGCCCTCTCCGTGGCCAGCGGCAGTCAGCAGATCGCCGAGGCGATGCGCAGCCTGGTCGAGCTCGCCGGGCGCCTCCAGGATCAGATCGAGGTCTTCCGGACCGAGGCCTGAACCACGAACCGGCCGGCCGGACCCCTCGCCCTGCGGGTGGGGGAGGGCGGCCACAAAAGACGACAGGCCCCCCGGGGGATGCTACCGAGGGCCGTCACGACAGAAGGGGGAGCAATCCATGACGCTCAGAATCGATCGGACCCAGACCTTCCGGGCCCTCCTGGCCCTGATCCTCATGACCACCCTCGCGGCCTGCTCGGGTTCCGGCGGGGGGGGTGGCGGTGACGCCGGCGCCGATGGGGGCGCCGACGGCGGCACGGACGGCGGGAGCACCGGCCCCTACGCGCTCGGCGGGACGGTCATGGGCCTGGTGGGGGCGCTGGTGCTCCAGAACCAGGGCGCGGACGATCTGCGGATCGAGGCCGACGGCCCCTTCGCCTTCTCCACCCGCCTCGACGAGGGCACGGCCTTCGCCGTCACCCTCCTCTCCGATCCCCTCCTGCAGAACTGCGCGGTGAGCGGCGCCGAGGGCGTCATGGGCACCGAGGACGTCACCACGGTGGAGGTCACCTGTGAGGACAAGCGCTGGTACCCGCCGGCCTCCCTCGAGGACAGCATCAGCCCGCCCTCCACCACCGTCCGGGGCGCCCGGGTGGTGATGAACGCCGGCGGGGACGCGCTCGTCGCCTGGCAGCAGAGCGAGGGCGGCACCCTCCGGCTGCTCCTGAGTGAGCGCACCGGCGGCACCTGGACCCACCCCCAGACCCTCGCCGAGAGCATCGCCCCGACCGGTGGCCTGGGGCTCATCGGCTCGAGCCCGGTGCAGGTGGCCCTGGGCGACGACGGTCAGGCCCTGCTGGCCTGGCTGCAGGACGACGGCAGCACCGCCTGCGGCGGCGCCAGCTGCCGGCAGATCTACCGCAGCGAGCGCGGCAGCGGCGGCTGGACCCACCCGGCGAGCCTCGGCGATCGGATCAGCCTCGCGGGCCTCAACGTGGACACCCCGCGGCTCGTCCTGGACGACGCCGGCGACGCCACGATCCTCTGGGCGAGCTCCGACGGGGAGGTCTGCGGGACCTTCTCCTGCAGCCGCATCTTCCGCTCCGAGCGCACCTCCGGCGTCTGGGTCGATCCCCTGGTGATGGCCACCGACGCGATGAGCCCGCCCAGCGGCCGAGCCCGCGAGCCGCGGATCGCGGCCGACGGGGCGGGCAACCGCCTGGCCAGCTGGCTGGACGAGGAGGCGGGCAACAGCTGCGTCGGCAACTACCCCTGCTTCCAGCTCTACCTGGCCACCCGCGACAGCGGCGGCTGGACCGTCCCGACCGACCGGACCGGGGGCATCGCCCCCGACGGTCAGCACGTCATGGCGACCGACCTGGCGGTGAGCCCGGGAGGCCAGGCGCTGGTCGTCTGGCAGCAGTCGGACGGGAATCGGATGCAGATCTACGTCAGCCACTTCGACGGCACGGTCTGGAGCCACCCGATGAGCCTCTCCGAGAGCCTGGGGCCGACGGGCCTGACGGGCTCCTCGCCGCGGGTCGTGATGGACCACCAGGGGCACGGCCTGCTGGTCTGGCGCCAGACGGACGGCAGCGTGGCGGAGCTCCACGGCCGGCTCTGGGATGGCAGCGCCTGGTCCGCCCCCGAGCGCTTCTCGCTGCCCGGCAGCGCCCTGGTCGGCACCGACGGCCGGGAGGTGGACCTGGCGTTGGCCGTGGACGACCACGAGAACCGGCTGGTGGCCTGGGCCCAGGAGGACGAGAGCAGCGACTGCGGTGGCGGCCCCTGCTCCCAGATCTACGTCTCCGAGTTCCGGCGGGGTGCCTGGCACCACCCGGCGACCCTCGCGGATCACCTGAGCCTCGCCGGTCAGCCGGCGAACGAGCCGGGCCTCGCCACCGACGACGACGGCAACGCCCTGCTGGTCTGGACCCAGGAGGACGGGCTGCCGGGGTGCCTGGAGAGCACCTGCCGCCAGACCTTCCTGGCCGAGTACCGCTAGCCCCGGAAGGAGCGCGGAGCCGTGCGGGAGGTCGAGTTCGAGGTCGAGGCGCTGCTCGCGGCCCTCGCCCCGACGCTCCGGCGCGGCCGCCTCCTCACCGGTGGTTGGAAGCTGGTCGACGCGCTCTTCGTGCGCGACGACACCATCAGCCTGCGCCTCGTCTCCCGGCGGGGTGGGGCGCTGGAGCTCTGGGTCTCCCCACGCGACGAGGGGCGGGAGGCCTACGCCCGCACCCCGCACTTCAACGTGAACTACCGCCGCCCGAGGCAGCGGGGCGCGGACCCGGGCGCCGAGGGCGCGGGCGCGGGAGGGGTCCTGCGGCTGGTCGTCCGGGCGCTGGAGCGCGCCGACGCCGGGCAGCGGCGCTGGATCTTCCCCGAGGTGCCGCCCGCGCCCCCCGAGGTCGCGGTGGCCGTCTACACCCTCTCCCTGCCCAGCCCCTGCGGGCTGCGCTGCACCTTCTGCGGGATCGAGCCCGAGCCCGCGCTCGCCGCCCGCACCCTGGCGGAGCTCCACTCGGAGCTGCACCAGGGGCGGGAGCAGGGGGCGCGCCTGCTCAACCTGACCGGCACCGAGCCCCTGGCGCACCCCCACGCCCTCGGCCTGGTGCGGGAGGCGGTGCGCCTCGGCTACGAGGAGCTCCACATCTCCACCGCCGGCCTCCCCCTGGCCGACCGAGCCTTCGCCGAGGCGCTGGCCGACGCCCTCCCGGGACGGTACGAGCTCTCCATCCCCATCCTGGCCGCCGAGGCGGAGCTCCACGACGCCCTCACCCGGACCCCCGGCAGCCACCAGCGCCTCTTGGAGGCGCTCGCCATCGCCCGGGAGGTCTTCGAGCCCTCCCGGATCAAGCTGGTCTGCGTCGTCCTCGCCCAGAACCTCGCGGCCATCCCCGACCTCGCGCGCCACGCCGCTGCGCTGGGGCTCGAGCTGCAGCTGCAGCTCCCCTTCCCGGACCGGGCCGAGCCGGGCTCGCGCTACGAGGCGGTCGCCCTGCGCTACGAGGAGGCGGTCGAGGCCCTCCTCGTCCCGGGCTCGGAGCTCTCCCTCTCCGAGGTGCACCCCTGCATCCTCTGGCGCCACGAGCAGGCCACCGGGCTCCCGGTCTTCACCCGGCTGGGCGGGGAGCGCTCGCGCCTGACCGGCAGGGCCGAGGTGGACAGCCAGGCCCTCGCCGCGCGGGGCACGCGCCTGCGGGCCGGCGTGCCCTCGGTCGCCTGCCCCGAGCGCGAGGCCTGCGCCCTGGCCGGGCAGTGCAGCGGTGCGATCTACCGGGCCTACGCCGAGCGCTTCGGCCTCGGCGAGTTCCGCGCGGTGCCGGCCGAGGCCCTCGCCCCGTCCGGGACCTGAGCCCTCAGGCCACGAAGATCTGCCGGGCCCGCTCCATCAGGGCCACCACGTCCACGCCGTGCGGACACACCCGCTTCGCCGGCTCGAAGTCGATCCCGGCGAGGCGGCGGGCGCCCTCGGGGAGCTCGCGGAAGAGGCGCTGGGCCTTCTCCGCCTCGCCGTAGGCGTCGTGGTACATCAGGTAGCGCAGGGTGGTCCCGATCTGGACCTCGCCGTCCACCGCCGGGTTGCAGAGGTGGTCGCAGCCGTCGCAGGCGTCGCCCCGGGTGGCGTCGGCGTACTTCCGGAGGGCCTCCACCTCGCGCAGGCCCAGCTCCGAGTCGTCGAGGGCGGCGGCGATGTTCTCCTTGAGCTTCTCGAAGGTGTCCATCGCCGAGACCGCGGCGGTGATCCGGGAGTCGGCCCAGACCGCCTTGAGCACGGCCTGGTGCTTGTTCCACTTCCCCGTCTTCTCGAACTTCTTCCAGGCCTCCTGGAAGGAGACCTCCGAGCCCTGGGTCTTCATGGCGATGAGGCCGATCTTCGCCGCGTGGCAGGCGTCGATGGCGGCGTTGAGCTTCTCGTCGCCGTACATCCGGAAGTTGTAGCGGAACATGATCGCGTCGATCCACGGCAGCTTGGCGGCCTGCTGCATCAGCTCGGCGACGTTGCCGTGGTGGCAGGAGAAGCCGAAGTACTTCAGCTTGCCGGCCTTCTTCAGCCGCGCCACGGTCTTCTCGAACTCGGGGGAGAGGTAGCTCCCCTCCTGCAGCGCGTGGAGGAAGTAGAGATCGACGTGATCGGTCTTCAGGCGGGAGAGGCTCTTCTCGAGGGTCTCCTCGAAGCCCTCGGGGTCGTGGGCGTCGCTCTTGGAGGTGATCCAGAGCCGGTCGCGGGCCTTGGCGCGCTCGTGGAAGCTCGCCACCGCCGGCTCGCAGCTGCCGCCGGAGTAGCAGTCGGCGGCGTCGACGTAGTTCACGCCGAAGCGCAGGGCCTCGGCGAGCTTCGGATCGAAGCGCGGATCGAGCGGCACGCCTCCGCCGAAGAGCAGGATCGGGATCGACTCGCCGGTCTTGCCCAGGATCCGCCGGGGCACCTGCGGCAGGGCCGCGTCCTTCTTCGCCGGCTTCTTCGGTGGGGTGGCGGTCGCGGCCTCCACCGCCCGCGCCTCCCGGGGCAGCAGCAGGGCGGCGCCCGCGGCGCCCCCGAGGGTCAGCAGGTCACGACGGCTCAGGCCTTCCTTCTTCTTAGCCATTCTTCTCTCCGGTCTCACTTCCGAGTAGCAGGGATCGCGCCTTCGAGCGGCTCTCGCCGATGGCCGTAACATAGACCGCGGCGTCGTCGATCACGGGGCATTCGTGCTCGCAGATTCCGCAGCCGATGCAGAGCTCGGGGCGGACGTAGGGTCGCTTCAGGACGACGGTCTTGCCGTCCCAGCGGACGTGCTCTTCCTCGTAGGTTCCGATGGCCTTGGGCGAGGTCGGGCAGACCTCCTCGCAGACCACGCAGGGCGTCTCCATCCCCCAGGGCAGGCAGCGGCCCCGGTCGAAGAAGGCGGTGCCGAGGATCACCGGCCCCTCCCCGGCGAACTCGCCGGTGCCCAGCTTGCGCGGGGTCGAGATCTTCTGGATGGCGCCGGTGGGGCAGACCTCGCTGCAGAGGGTGCAGTTCAGCTGGCAGAAGCCGATCGAGAAGTCCATCACCGGGGTCCAGAGCCCCTCGAAGCCAGCCTGCGCGAGGGTGGCGGGCTGCAGGACGTTGGTCGGGCAGACGTTGAGGCACTGATCGCACTTGATGCAGCGCTCGAGGAACTCGCTCTCCTCCACGCTCCCGGGGGGCCGGATGGCCTTCTCGTGGAAGCCCCGGTCGTTCACCGCGCCGGTCAGGCGCAGGAAGGGGTAGGCCAGCACCCCGGCCAGCCCGGAGAAGATCCAGCGGCGGCGGCGAAGGTCGGGGGCGGCCCGCACCGTCTCGCCGAGCTTCGAGATCACCTTGTTCCCGAAGAGGGTGGCGGTACCCGCCTTGAGGTTGCCGACGATCCTCTCCTTCACGCTGATCGGCGTGAAGCGGAAGGCCAGGGCGTCCTCGGGACAGTCGTCGATGCAGTTGAAGCAGACGAAGCACTCGCTCTTGCGCAGGGCGGCCTGGGGATCGGCCGCGCCCTCGCAGGCCGAGAGGCAGAGGTCGCAGTCGGTGCACTTCGTGAGGTCCCGGTCGATCCGGAAGAGGGCGAAGCGGGAGAGCACGCCGAGGAAGGCGCCGAGGGGGCACATCACCCGGCAGAAGAAGCGGGGGATGACGAGGTTCATCCCGACCAGGCCGAGGATCATCAGGCCGACGAAGAAGGCGCCGTGGAAGATGCGCTGCTCCGGAGCGCCGGGGGCGCTGGAGAGGAAGGAGAGGGTGTTCTGATCGAGCTCGAAGGCCGTGGTGAGGCTGGAGGCGGCGAGGTCCGAGGCCGGCGTCAGGGCCACCGCGAAGGTGCGGGTGAGCAGGCAGATGGGATCGAGCAGGCCGATCTGCAGCGAGCCGAAGGCCGCGAGCACCAGGAAGATCGCGAGGCCGACGTACTTGAGCTGATAGGCCGGGCGGTAGCGGCTCGAGTCGATGGCGCTCTTGTTGGAGCGGACGTTGAAGACCCAGCCGAAGAACTGGTGGAGGGTGCCGTAGGGACACATCCAGTTGCAGAAGGCCCGGCCGAGCAGGAGGGTCGGCACCAGGATCCACATCCCGCGCCAGAGCCACCGGTAGACCGTGCCGGTGGAGAGCGCGGTGGCGAAGCCCACCAGGGGATCGAGCTCCAGGAAGAGCGAGACCGGGTAGCCCTCCAGGCGGGAGAACCAGGTCACCCAGAGCAGGAAGGTGAAGAGGGCGAAGAAGAAGGCCTGCGCGATCACCCGGGCGGTGGTGATCCGGAAGACGCGCGCGGTCCAGGAGCTGCCGTCCGCGTTGGCGCGCAGCGTCCGCGCGAGGAAGGCCGGGCGCAGGAGCCCGTCGTCTTTCTTTCCGCCAGGGCTCATCCGACCTGGACCTCCTTCAGGCGCAGGGTCCTCCACCCGGGCCGGCCGAGCCCGCGGGCTTCAGCCTGGGCGAAGTAGGCGGGGAGGTCCTCGCCCTTGCGCTCCAGCAGGTCGTCCCAGCCGAAGGCGTCCGCGGCCAGCGAGTCGGTCGAGGCCACCACGGTCTTGCCCTCGCGCACGTCGGCCAGCGAGCCGCCGGTGGGGCCGCTGCGGAAGAGCACCCGGGTCCCGTCGAGGAGCACGAAGGTGGGGCGGAGCATCAGCGCCAGATCCGAGATGATGCCGTGGATGTCCTGGTGGAACTGGTTGCGGCGGCCGCCGAGCAGCCCGTACCAGTTCTTGGTCGTCATCGAGGCCCGGCAGAGGTTGTGGTCCTTCACCGGCGCGGTGCCGATGACCTTGGTGACGCCGCGAAAGGGGCGCCAGAAGAAGGGCCAGCGCTCGATCCAGGTGGCCCCGGGGACGTTCAGGAGCTCGAAGTCCGCCGTCGTGGGGAGGTAGACCCGCGCGCCGGCCTCGCTCGCCGCCCGGCGGATCCCCGTGCGGACGAAGCAGTCCTCGGGGGACTCGATGGGGTTGTCCGCCACCCGCACCTCCTCGGCCCCGGCCTCCTGGCAGAGGTGGATCAGGGCGGCGAGGACCTCGGGGTTGGTGGTCGCCCCCAGGGGAGCGGCGCGGCCGAAGGCCACGTTGGGCTTGATGAGGACGACGTCGCCGGGCTTCACGAAGCGGGGCATGCCCCCGATGGCGTCGATGGCGCCGCGCACCAGGGCGTCGACCCGGCTGCCCCGGGCCACCCCCAGCTCGGCGTGGACGCTCGAGGGCTCCACCGCGAAGCCGCCCTCGGGCAGGTGGAAGATGGGCTCCTCGGGCTTTCCGCGCTCTCCGTCCGGGTCGCGCAGGGAGCCGGGCCAGTGGGGTGGGGCGAGGGAGGCCCAGCCCGCGCCAGCGGCGAGGGCCGAGGCGGCGCCGACCTGCCGCAGGAAGGCCCTCCGATCGAGCTTCGGCTTCTCGTCGCTCACTCGTAGCCCTCCTCTGCCGCAGCGGGTGCCTCCGGCGCGACCGGGGCGGCCGCGGCGGGCAGCGGCGCCAGGCGGCCGACCTCTTCCCGCAGCTTGCCGAGCTGCGCCTCGGCCGTCTCGAGGTCCGGCGCGGTGCGGACGCCGATCACCCAGCGCCCCTCGGCGACCGCGCCCGAGACCTCACCCAGGTAGCGGTCCTTCACCCAGTGGTCGCTCCCCTCGACGGCCTCCCCGTACTGGAGGAAGCCCTCGTGGAACTGGCGGGCGAGGGTGGCAGCGGCCGCCTCGTCGCCGGCGCGGTGCACGAAGAGCTCGGTGGAGCCGTCGGCCAGGCGGGCGGCGTGGACCTCGCGGGCGAAGCCGAAGGAGAAGGCGCTCTCGGGGTAGTAGGCGAGGTCACCGGCGCCGGCCCCGAAGGCCTCGAAGAGGGCCTGGGACCAGGGCCGCTCGGCGCCCTCGAGGGCCCCGGAGAAGGTGGCCTCCAGGGCGGCGAGGGCAGCCTTCACCTCGGCGCCCTCGTCCGAGCCGATGGCCCGGAGGAAGTGCTTCCCGCGGGTGAGGAGCAGGGCGTTGCGCTCGAGGTGGGCGAGGTCTCCGCCCACCCGCCGGGGCTCGGCGCCCTCGGGCAGCTCACCGGAGAGGGCGCCGGCGGCGTTCTCGGCCCGGCCGAGATCGTAGAGCTCGAGCTCGATGGTCCGCTCGGGGGCATCGCTGGCCACCAGGGTGGCGGCCCAGAGGTGCTGGAAGCCGAAGGCCTTGAAGTAGCCCTCCCGGCCGTTGATCTTCACGTAGAGGTTCTCGGCGTCGAAGGAGCCCAGGCCCTGCTCGGCGAAGCCCTCGGGCGCCAGGCCCTCGGGCAGGGGGCCCCGGTCGACGAGCCCGGCGGCGGCCGGCAGGCCGGGATCCACCGGCGCCTCGAAGAGGGTCGGGTCGGGGTGCGCGCCCCTCCAGGCCACCCAGGCCGTGATCGCGCCGAGGGCGAGGAAGACCGCCAGGGAGTAGCGGACCTCCACCCGGGAGTAGGTCTTCCTGAAGTGCTGACGCCCCCGGTGGGTCAGCACTCGCTCTTCGAGCTTCGAAGCCATCGCGCGCGAGAGGTTAGCATAGGCCGCGTCGCGCGCCGGACACCTCCCGCGCGAGGCTTCAGCGGGTGGCGGCGGCCTCGGCCTCGACCTCGGCGGGCGCGGGCTCACCGGGCTCGACGTCGACCACCGCCGGCAGCCAGGGCATCTGCTGCGCGGCGCGCTTCGGGACCTTGACCCGCCGCGGCGCCTGGTAGGTGCCGAAGACCACGTCCCAGACCGGCGAGCTCACGCCGTGGTTGGTGCTGGGGTTCATGAAGTGGTGGTCGAAGTGATGCCGGATCGCCCAGTGGGTGTAGGCCCCGGTCGGGCCCTTCTGGTGCAGGCGGAGGTGCAGCCGCTCGTAGAGCAGCCAGCCCGTGGCCAGCCCGGCGGTGACGACGCTGGCCAGGCGAAGGCCGATGGCGAGGGCGCCGGCGCCGGCCACCAGGAGCAGCACCGGGATCGCGAGGAGGACCTTGCGGGCCATCGGGGCGAAGTAGTCGATCTTCGCGTGGTGCGCCCGGTGCTCCTTCGCGAAGGGGTTGGTGGCCCGCTTCCGGTGACCGAGGAAGCGGTGGATCAGGTACTCGAGCAGGCTCCAGAGGGCCATGCCCACCAGGAAGAGGAAGGTGAGGATCAGCATTTTTGGGGTCCCCCGTTTCGAAAAGGGCTTGACGGTCTCGTCGGAAGGTGAGAATTGATTGGGCGCCCAGTTAAAACACGAGGGAGGGAGAAGATCAATGGCCGAAGACACCCAGGAGAAGATCCTCGAGGCCGCTGACGCCCTCTTCTGCGAGCTGGGCTTCGAGGCCGCCAGCACCCGCCTGATCGCGGAGCGCTCCGGCGTCAACAAGGCCCTGATCCACTACCATTTCCGCAACAAGGACGAGCTCTTCGGGGCCGTCCTGGACCGCTACTACGAGCGCCTCGGGGGCGTCCTGGGGACGGCCCTCGGCGCCGAGGGGAGCGTCCGGGACCGCTTCGTGGCTCTGATCGACGCCTACGTCGACTTCCTCCGGGAGAACCAGGGCTTCTCCCACATCGTCCAGCGCGAGGCCGCGGGAGGCCGCCACGTCGAGCGGATCGCCTCCCGGATGACCCCCCTGCTCCAGAGCGGGGTGGCCCTCCTGCGCGCCACCTACCCCCACGCCTTCCCGGACGACGTGGGACCCGCCCAGGTGCTGCTCTCCTTCTACGGGATGGTGATCAGCACCTTCACCTATGCCCCCGTCCTCGCCCCGCTCCTGGGCTTCGATCCCCTGGGAGAGGAGGCGCTGGCGGCTCGAAAGGCCCACCTCCAGCTGATGGTCGATCTGATCGTGAGGGAGCTGGAGCGGCCCAGGAAAGAAGGAGAAGCGTCATGATGAACGAACTCTCGCCCTCGACCCAGGAGGCGATCGGCCGGCTGCTCGGACGGGTGATGGAGGCCCGGGAGCGACAGGACGGCGTGCCCTTCGTCGTCGCCCACTTCGTCACCGCCCGCTGCAACTGCAAGTGCCGCAGCTGTCTGTGGAAGAACAACGACACGCCGGACGTCCCCCTCGAGGACCTCAAGTCCTTCTACGCCCAGGCGCGGGACGCCGGCTTCGTGGCGGCGGCCCTCTCCGGCGGGGCGCCCTTCGTGCGCCAGGACCTCGGTGAGCTCGTCCGCTTCATGAAGGAGGAGGCGCAGATGGCCATCCTCCTCTTCAACACCGGCTGGTTCCTCGAGCAGCGGATGGACGAGGTCGCGCCCTTCATCGACATGATGATCGTCAGCGTCGACTCGGCCGTTCCTTCCCGCCACGACGAGATCCGCGGGCTGCCCGGCCTCTTCGACCGCCTGGTGCGGGGGGTGAAGGCCATGCGCGAGCGCTACCCCCACGTGCCCCTGCACCTGAACACCTGCGTGCAGAAGGGCATCGAGCCGGAGATCGACGGACTGATCGGCCTGGCCGAGGAGCTCGGCGTGAAGATCTCCTTCGACTTCATCACCGAGGCCCGCAACGCCGGCGACGGCTCGGCCTTCACCTCCACCGACATGGGGCTCTCCCTGCCGGAGGTGCAGGCGGTGGCGGCGCACCTGCTGGAGAAGAAGCGGGCCGGCGCGCCGATCGTGAACACCGGCCTCTACTTCGACTACATGGCCCGCGGCCGGCCCGGCTACCACTGCCACCTCCCCAAGGTGGCGATGAGCCTCGACGCCCGCGGCAACGTCGAGGACTGCCTGGCCCTCGAGCGCCCCATCGGCAATATCCGGGAGACTCCGCTGAAGGAGATCATGGCGCGCCAGCGCTTCCTGGAGCTGCGCCGGGACGCGGAGGGCTGCTCCTCGTGCAACTCGCCCACCATGGTGGATTGCTCCCACATCTGGGAGCGCCCGGAGCTGCTACTCTCCGAGGGAGGCCTGGCCTTCTAGCCAGGCCCTGGGGGACGCGATGTTGGTCATGCCGCTCATCGATCGGCTGAACCCCGTGGTCAGCGGGGTGCTCTCCCGGGTCGACGCCTGGGAGCGCACCCCGAGCCGCGCCCCGAGCCCGGCCGAGGACCTCTCCCCGGTGAGGGTGGAGCCCGGCCGCTGGGATCTGCGCACCCTGATCGCGGTCTTCGGACCCGAGGCGCCGCTGCGCTACCTGAACCTGAACTTCGCCGTGGGTCTCACCGGGCTGCCCTTCGACCGCCCGGAGCACCTCGGCGCCGTCCCGGCCGGGCAGGCCTTCGACCTGCAGGTCTGCCTGGAGGGCCGGGGGCTCCACGCGGCCCACAAGGCCTACCACCCCCGCGCGGCGTACCCCGCGCGCCGCTCGCCGGGCGGCGTCGAGCTGCCCCCGCTCCTCTCCTTCGAGGGGACCTGGCCCGACTACCGCGCCGAGCTCTGCCTGCCCCACGAGGCCCTGACCCTCGAGCTGGAGCTGCGCTCACGCGAGGGTCTGTGCTGGTGGGCGCGCAACCCCGGGCTCTACTCGCACTACACCTCCTTCGCGTCGGCGCGCCTGCGCTGGCGCTGGGGCCGGGAGGAGGGCGCCCTCGAGACGCCGCTGCTCCACGATCACGGCTGGGGGCGCAACCTGGGGGTCCTCGGCCGCGGCCTGCAGCTCTTCCGCTACGAGGTCCTGCGCCTGCCCGGCGACGCCTACCTGGTGGTGCTGGTCTGCGACGGGCCCGGTGGCGTGCACCTGCGGCGGACGGCGCTGCACCGCCGGCTCGAGGGCCCGGGGCACCGGCTGAAGCTGCGCAGCTTCGAGGTGCTCGAGTGGGAGACGCTGCCGAACTACCGGGGCGCCCCGCGGCGCCTGCCCCGCCGCTGGCGGACCCGCCTGCGCGACGAGGCGGGGCGGGAGCTGATCCTGCACGGGGCGCTCGCGGAGGAGGCCCGGCCGCTGCTGGGCGACGGCTTCCTCGCCGCCCAGGACTACCAGGCCGAGGGAGCGCTGCTCGAGACCCTCGGCCACACCGGAGCGCTCGAGGGCGAGGGCTACGTCGAGCAGATGGGGAACCCCTAGGGGGAAGGAGAGGGTCATGCCAGTCTTCCAGAACACCGAGCAGCTCTACGAGGTCTTCGACGCGCTCTTCCGGCGGATGAGCGATCGCCGGGAGATCGTCGAGCCGCTCCTGAACGCTTCCTTCGTGTTGCGCTTCCGCTACCGCGACCCCGACGGTCTGGTCACGTGCGACCTGCGGGGCGAGCGGCTGGTCTGGAGCTTCGGCGAGAGCGAGCTCGCCTGCGACCTGGAGATGATCCAGAGCGGCGACGTGGCGCACCAGTTCTGGCTCGGTGAGCTGAACGTCCCCCTGGCCATCGCCGGCCGGAAGATCGTCAGCCGCGGCGAGATCGCCAAGGCGCTGTCCCTGCTCCCGGCGGTGAAGCCGGCCTTCCCGATCTACCGGCAGGTCCTGCAGGAGCTCGGGCTCTCCGACTTGCTGCCGCAGCCCCGGGCCTCGCGGCGGCCGGGCGCCGGACCCACCCTCGGCGACCGTCTCCGGGGCCTCTTCCGGAGGGAGAGCACCCGCCTCCTCGACACCAGCGGGCTGGGCGGCGCGCCCATCCCGATCATCGGCCCCCACACCCCCGCCCCCGAGGCGCCGCTCCTTAGGGAGCTGAACCTGCCCACGGAGCCCGCCGCCCTCCACCGCGAGATGCTCTCCCGGATGCTCCTCGTCCGCAGCTTCGAGGAGGCCCTCTCGACGCTCTACGCCGAGGGAGAGGTGCCCACCGAGGCCATCCACCTCTCCATCGGGCAGGAGGCCACGGCCGTCGGCGCCTGCTTCGCCCTCCGGGCGGACGACTACCTCGCCACCACCCACCGCGGCCACGGGCACCTGCTGGCCAAGGGCGCCCCGGTCGACGGGATGATGGCGGAGATCCTCGGCAAGGCCACCGGGCTGTGCCGGGGCAAGGGCGGCTCGATGCATGTCACCGACGCCCGGGTGGGCGCCATCGGCGCCAACGGCATCGTCGGCGCGAGCCCGCTCCTGGCCGCCGGGGCCGCCCACACCATCAAGCGGGAGGGCGACGACCGGGTGGCGGTCGCCTTCTTCGGCGACGGCGCCACCAACCAGGGCATGTTCCACGAGGCCCTCAACTTCGCCGCCGTCTTCGAGCTGCCGGTGATCTTCGTCTGCGAGAACAACCTCTACGGGGAGTTCACGCCCCTCCACGCCCACACCCGGGTCGAGCGCCTGCAGGACCGCGCGCGCGCCTACGGGATGGCCGGCGCCACGGTGGACGGCAACGACGTGCGCGCCGTTCACCGGGCCATGGGCGAGGCGGTGGCCCGGGCGCGGCAGGGTGGGGGACCGACCCTCCTGGTCTGTGACACCTACCGCTGGCACGGCCACATGGAGGGCGAGAAGGTGCCCTACCGGAGCGCCGAGGAGATCGCCTCCTGGAAGGCCCGCTGCCCCATCGCCGCCCTGCGCGACGCGCTCCTCGAGGAGGGGGTGCTCGACGCGGCGGGCTTCGAGGCCCTGGAGCGGGAGGCGAAGGAGGCCGTCGAGGCGGCCCTGCTCTTCGCGCGGGAGAGCGAGGCGCCCTCCCTCGAGACCCTCGACCAGGACGTCTTCGCCCCCGAGCCGGCCGAGCTCTTCCTCGCCGGCGAGGTCCAGCCGCGCTACCTGCCCGGCTCGAGCCCGCCGAGGCTGGCGCCGGTGCGGGAGATCTCCTGCGCCGAGGCCATCCGCGAGGCCCTGGCCGAGGAGCTGCGCCGCGACCCCACCGTCTACCTCCTGGGAGAGGACGTCCGGGGGGGCGGCTACTTCGCCGTGACCGCCGGGCTCGCGGGCGAGTTCGGCAGCGAGCGGATCGTCGACACGCCGATCAGCGAGTACGCCATCGTCGGCTCGGCGGTGGGCGCTGCCATGACCGGCAGCCGGCCCGTGGCCGAGATCCTCTTCTCGGACTTCCTCACCACCTGCCTCGATCCCATCGTGAACAACGCCGCGAAGCTGCGGCTGATGTCCGGGGGGCAGTACCAGATGCCCCTCGTCGTGCGGACGCCCGGCGGCGCGGGCCTGGGCATGGCGGCCCAGCACTCCCAGTCCCTGGAGGCGCTGCTCTGCGGCGTCCCCGGCCTGATCGTGATGGCGCCCAGCACGCCGGCGGACTCCAAGGGCCTGCTCAAGACGGCCATCCGCTCCAACAACCCGGTGATCTTCTTCGAGAACAAGCTGGCCTACGCCGCGGTGGGGCCGGTGCCCGAGGAGGAGTACCTGATCCCGATCGGTAAGGCGGCGATCAAGCGGGCGGGGAGCGATCTGACCCTCGTCGCCATCGGCGGCGCCCTCAACCAGGCCCTCGAGGCGGCCAAGGAGCTGGCGCGGCGGGGGATCGAGCTCGAGGTGATCGATCCGCGGACCCTGGTCCCGCTGGATCTGAAGACCATCCTCGAGAGCGTCCGCAAGACCGGCCGCATCGCCACCCTGGAGGAGGCGCCCAAGACCCACGGCTTCGGCGCCGAGATCGTCGCCCGGGTCAGCGAGCGCGCCTTCGACCTCCTGCGCGCCCCGCCCCTGCGCCTGGCCGCGAAGGACCTGCCCATCGCCTACGCCCCGGGCCTCGAGCGGGCGACCCTCCCCACCGTCGAGGGCATCGTCACCTCGCTGGAGGGGATGGCCGTCGGGGGGGCGCCTGCGAGGCGGTGATCCTCAGTTCACCGCGCTGCGGCAGCTGTTGAGGCAGGTGCTGCGGGCCTCGTCGCAGGCGGTGCCGCAGGCGTGATCACCATCCGAGGTCTCGGCGCTCTCACTGCATCCCCCGTAGCACTCGTCGTAGGTCGCCTGGCAGCTCTCGTTGCAGGCCGAGCTCTTGGCCTTCTTCTCGGCCAGGCGCTCGACGCCGCCCGGCCGGGTGGTGGCGCTCTTCACCTCGTTGAGGGAGAGGCCGGTGGTCTTGCAGGCCCCGAGGGAGAGGGCGAAGAACGAGAGGCAGAGGACGGCGAGGATGGCGCGGGCCATGTGGATTCCTTTCGGGAGCGGTCCGATTCTCACGGACCGGTGTCGCGCGAGTTGAAGTGCGTCCGCCCTCCAACCGCCCTTGGCCGACGCGGTACTCACCCTAGCCGGAAGAATCGAACCGGCGCCAGGAAGATTCAGGCGCCCTGCCGTCCTCTCTCCCGGCGGTGGATCCGCCCCCAATCGCCCCATTCGCCGACCATGGCGCGTGGGAATGTCAGGTCACCCTGACAACCACGGAGGTCCATGCTAATCTACGGGCGACCCGTCCGGGGGGGCATGGAGCCAGCAAGTGAAGGATCTGCTCTCTCGAGGATTCCTGGGATTCCGGGGGGATCTGCTCTCGGATCTGCTGATGATCGCCCTCGTCGTCATCGTGCCGGCGTTGCTCGCCGGGGTCTGGGCCGGCCGCGGAGGAAGGCGGCGGCTGCACCGGTTCCTGATGTGGTCGGTGGTCTCGGTGGTGGTGGGCTACGTCGTGATCTACGAGGCGAGCATGCTCTACCAGGGGGGGCTGGCCTTCCTCCGGGATCGAATCCAGATGCCCGAGAGCACCTACTTCACGGTCGTGGCGCTCCACGTCCTCTGCGCCATCCTCGCGCTGATCGTCGCCGGCCTGGCCGTGGGGAGCGGTCGGCGCCTGAATCCGGATGCGCCCGTCGATCCCGGCCTTCGCGCGACGCATCGGACCCGGGGCTACCCCGCCTTCCTCTTGCTCGTGGGATCGGTCGGCTCCGGGGTCTTCGTCTACTACCTGACCTTCGTCTACGTGGCCGGCACCTGAGCCGGCCGGTGATCCAGGGCCGCTCACCGGGCCTCCCGGGACCTGGCTTCCGGGGTGCTGGCGAGGGGTCCTTGGACTAGAGTACCTTCATGCAGCTGCGATCACGAGCGGGCGGGGAGGGGTGGGCGCTGCCCGTGGAGTCGCTCTTACGCTACCTGCTGCGGCCCGGCGCCCGGCAGGAGAACGACGCCAGCGCGGCGGCCGACCGGAACGTCAGCCGCCACCCCCTCGCGCTGCCCCCGGGCCTCTCCCTGCAGTGGCTGGGCACCGCCGGCTTTGCCATCGCCCACGAGGGTACGCGCCTGCTGATCGATCCCTTCGTCACCCGGCCGCCCCTGCGGCCGGTCGCGCTCAACCAGAACCTGCGGCCCCGCGGCGAGGCGGTGGCGCAGCACCTCGGGGAGCGGGCCGATGCGATCCTGGTCGGGCACACCCACTACGATCACGCGATGGACGTGCCGGTGGCGGCGCGGCACCTGGACTGCCCGGTCTACGGCGGCCGCTCGGTCGCCACCCTGATGGGGCTCTGGGGCGAGGGCGCGCGGGCGCGGGAGGTCGAGGGCAACCAGCCCTTCGAGATCGGCCCCTTCAAGGTGACCTTCGTGCCCTCGGTCCACAGCAAGCTGGCGCTGGGCCTGAAGGTCACCTCCGAGGGCGAGATCACCTGCGACCACCTCGACGCGCTCTCCAACGGCACCTTCTGCTGCGGGCAGGTCTGGGGCATCCACCTGGAGGTCGCCGGCCACAGCCTCTACCACCTCGGCAGCGCCAACCTCCTCGAGGACGAGATCCGCTTCGACCGGGTGGACACCCTCCTGCTGGGCATCGCCGGTCGCGGCCACACCCCCGACTTCCTGCCCCGGATCCTGCGGGCCACCCGCCCCTCGGCGATCCTGCCCCACCACTTCGACAACTTCTTCCTGCCCCTCGAGGGGCCGATGGGCTTCTCCTTCAACGTGAACCTCGGGGGCTTCCTCGAGGAGGTCCACCGCCACGCGCCCGGGCTGCCGGTGCACACCCTCGAGCTCCTCCAGACCACCGGAGGGTAGGGGATGGTGCAGCTCCTCTCCTCGCCCGACGCCTGGCTGGCCCTGCTCTCCCTGACGGCGCTCGAGATCGTCCTGGGGATCGACAACATCGTCTTCATCGCGATCCTCACCGAGCGCGTGAGGAAGGAAGATCGGGCACTGGCCTACCGCCTGGGCCTCGGCGGCGCGCTCTTCACCCGGGTCCTCCTGCTGCTGGCCATCTCCTGGGTGATGGGGCTGCAGGCCACCCTCTTCGAGTTCTGGGGCTCCGAGTTCTCGGGCCGGGACGTGATCCTGCTCCTCGGCGGGCTCTTCCTCATCGGCAAGAGCGCCCACGAGATCTTCGAGAAGATGGAGGGCCTCGACGACGAGACGCAGGGCACCGGGGGGCACGGCAACCTCTGGTCCATCGTCGTGCAGATCATGCTGCTCGACATCGTCTTCTCCCTCGACTCGGTGATCACCGCCGTCGGGATGGTCGACGAGATCGCGATCATGGTCACCGCGGTGATCATCGCCATCGCGATCATGATGGTCTTCGCTCAGAGGATCGGTGACTTCGTCAACGCGAACCCGGCCATCAAGATCCTGGCGCTCTCGTTCCTGCTCCTCATCGGCGTGCTGCTCACGGCCGAGGCCTTCGACCGCCACATCGACAAGGGCTACGTCTACTTCGCCATGGGCTACGCCCTGTTGGTCGAGCTGGTCAACATGCGCCTGCGCAAGAACAAGCTGCGCAAGCGCGGGGACTCACCAGAAGCGCAGGGGTAGCTGCAGCCCGCCGGTGACCGCGAGGGGGCCCCGGACGTTCTTGCCGGGCAGCAGGCTGATGTCGCGCACCTTGGCGTAGAGGCGCAGCGGCACGCCCACCCGCAGCAGGCTCACCATGACCTGACCCAGGAGGATGTTCTTGTAGCCGGGCTTCCAGAACTTCTCCTGCTCCCAGTCCCAGAGCTCGCTGTTGGACGTGTAGTCGGTCTGTCCCACGTAGGTGAAGTTGTAGCGGGCGGTGAGCGTGACCAGCGGCGGGATGTTGCCGGCGCCCTTGAGCTTCTTGGTCAGCCAGGTGTCGAGGATCGGGCCCTGGATGGCGATGACCTCCACGCCCACGTCGACGCCGGTGAAGTCGCCGCCGTCGATGACGTAGGTCTCGCCCACGTAGGGGCGGGTGTTCAGCAGCAGCGGGTGCACCGCGCCGGTGGAGGAGTAGAAGCGATGGGGGAAGAAGATCTCGTGGAAGAAGTCCACGCCCACGAGCACCCGGTCGCCCAGCTCCCGCTCGAAGGCGAGGTGGAAGCCCAGCTCACCCTGGGTGTTGAGGTTCCAGCTCATGGTGCCGGCCGCGACCAGCTCCTCGGGATCCGGCGCCACGCCCGTGGGCAGGGCGCCGAAGATCTGCACGGCCGAGCGCAGCTTCAGGTCCTGGAAGGGCGGGATCAGCTCGTCGAAGCGCCACCGCGCGCCGAGGACGATGTCCGAGAGCGCCCCCTTGTTGCCCGTCCAGGGGCCGGGCTTGGGCTGATCCATGCTGCCGGCCCAGGCCCAGAAGTCCTCCTCGCTGTAGGGCCGCCCGATCTGCACGCTGTGGACGCCGACCTCCCAGCCGAGGTCGGGGTCGATCGAGGTCTGGAGCACCAGGGGGATTCCCGCCATCACCGAGATGCGGTCGGTGACCCCGTACATCAACAGGCTGACCAGCACGTCGTACTCGGCCGTGGCGTTGGGGATGAGGGTGCCCTGCCAGCCGCCGCCGGGCTCGTAGCGCACCACCTCCTCGAGGAGGGGGCCGGGCTCGCCCTCGTCGTTCCAGTGGGTCTTCACCTTCGACCAGACGAAGCTGCTGTCGAGGATGAAGGTGCTCGAGGGCAGGGTCTCGGTGTAGCCGGCCCGGGCGAGGCCCGGCGCGGCGAGGAGGGCGACGAGGCTCAGGGCCGGGAGGAGGCGCTTCACGGCGTCACCTCCCCGGCGTCCCGCGCGATGAGGTCCGTCAGATTCAGCGGGATGAAGTCCGCGCCGGTGGCCGGGACGACGCCGAGGCCGACGTGGAAGGACTGGCTCTCGGGCTCGAAGACCGCGGCGGTCATGCTGTCGCGGGTGTTGACCACCTCCGGGTGCCGGAGGGTCTCGATGATCTGCTCGGCGTCGAAGCTGCCGTGGTCGCGCACGAGCAGCTCGGAGAGGAAGGACTGGCTGCGGACCGAGGAGTGCCAGATGCCGCTCCAGTAGCGCTGGGGCATCAGGTCGAAGCCCAGGATCGAGGTTCGCAGGTCCTCCATGTTGAGCAGGTAGTGGGCGCTCATGTAGAGGTCGTCGCCCGTGGCGCTGCCGATCCGGCGGCCGTTGGCGTCGCGGGTCTCGGTGTCGTAGCCGAGGGCGCCGCCGTCGGCCTCGGAGAACATGTTCCCGTCCCGCTCGACGACCCGCATGGCGTGGGCGCTGTCGGCCAGCATGTGGGTCCAGCCCACCGTCTGGCCCGACTGGCGGATGAAGGCCTCGGCGGGGGCCACGGTGGAGTGGGTGGCGAGGAGCTCCCGGCCCTGGTAGCCGACGGGGATCCCGGTCGAGATCAGCTGCCCGGCGATGGTCTTCTCGTAGATGTCCTTGACCATCGGGTTGTCGAGGGTGTCCGCGCTGTTCACCGTCCAGACCAGGCCCTCGGCGTTCATGCCGGCGACACCCCAGGTGATGCCCGTCCAGCCCAGGGTGACGTGGGGGATGCTGCCGTCGTCGGGCACGTGGACGAAGACCACGTTGTGCTTGTGGGCGACGTTGCCGTCGAAGAGGACGAAGTGGTGGCCGACGCGGATCTCCCCGTCGGGGGTCGCGCCGTCTCGCACGCCGAAGCCCTGGGAGTAGGGGGGGAAGCGGTCGTCCAGGATGCTGCGGTTGGGGATCTCGTAGGTCGACTTGCCCAGCCCGGTGGTCCCGACGACCACGGCCTGCTCGCGCATCACCCGGCTCTTGGTCGGCGGCGGAGCGGTGACCAGGGTGGTGTCGGTGGCCTCGACCCGCAGGGTGACCACCGCGGCGGCGGGGAGGGGAGCGGGGGGCGTGAAGATCAGCTCCAGGCTGTCGTTCTCGGCGCCGAAGACCCGGATCGAGAGGGCGGGATCGCCGGCGAGGTAGGTCGCGTCCTCGACCATCAGCCGGATGCTCTCGGGGTTCACGCCGTCGGGATCCCAGAGGACCCAGCGGAAGACGGCGTCGGTGGGGACCTCGACGAAGGGGGCGTGGAAGAGCGGGTCGTAGGGATCCAGGATCCCCTCGTCGACCTCGTCGGTCTGGCCGTCCTCGTCGTTGTCGACCCCGTCGCCCTCGAGGTCGTCCGTCGAGGCGCTCCGGATCTCCAGGACCGTGACCCGGGGGGCCTGGGCGAGGTTCACGAACTTCTGGATCGATCGCACCCCCAGCACCGAGTCGATGAAGGTGTTGAGCAGGAGCATCTGGTCGTAGGGGAGGCCGGCGCCGTCGGCGAGACCCTGGATCTCGTCGAGGTGCGCAGGGGACATCTCCAGCTCGAGGTTGTAGGCGCTCTCGAGCATCACCTCCTCGGCGAAGCGGGAGCCGGCGTAGCGCTCGTCCTGGTAGGTCCAGAGCACCTCGGCGATGTCGGGGCGCTCCCGGCTGATGGCCGGCATCAGGGAGTTGGTGAGCATCCGGGTGTAGAAGGACCGGATCTCGGAGGAGAAGAGCTGACCGTGCTGGAAGCCCCGCTCGTAGTCCGAGCCCTTCAGGACCACGATCCGGACGAAGGGTGGGGGCTCGGTGGCCTTGCTGCAGCCACCGGCCGCCATCAGCATCGGAAGGAGCAGAATGGCTCCCCGCTTGATCAGGTCCTTCATACGCATGCTCCCGCCCCCGCAGCCTAGGGGCCGCATATTAGCGTCTTCTGCCGGGTTTCGTGGCGTCCCGGCGCGTCATTCCCGGATCTCGACCGCCCGGTGAAGAAATGACTGGACGGTCAGTCATGGATTCGATAACTACGGCGAAACTGACTGACTGTCCAGTCATTCCGGAGAGCCACCATGCCTCGAGACACCCTGGAAAACATCGCCTCCGAGAAGAAGGAGAGGATCCTCCGCGAGGCGGCCATCCTCTTCGCCGAGCGCGGCTACAGCCAGACCGACATGGCCGAGCTGGCCCGCCGCTGCCGCATCGCCAAGGGCTCCCTCTACAACTACTTCGAGAACAAGGAAGAGCTCTACGTCTTCGTCTGCCGGGACGGGCTCTCCCGCTCCCGGGAGGCGGTCTGGGAGAGCGCTCCCGCCGAGGCGAACATCTTCGAGCTGGTGGAGCACGTCTTCGCCGCCGGGGTGCGCTTCGCCCGCGAGCACCCCGAGTACGTCTCCCTCTACCTCCACGTCGCCTCCTCCGGGCTCGAGCACTTCGCCCGGCGGCTCTCGGTGGAGGTGGAGAAGCCCACCGCCGATCGTCTGAAGGACACCCTGCGGGCGGGCATCGAGGCGGGCCTGGTCGACACGTCGATCGACGTGCCGCAGGTCGCCTGGCAGATCAACAACACCTACGTGATGCTGCTGACCGCGCTGGTCAGCCAGCACTTCGGCACGCGCCTGCGCGAGTACCTCGAGGTCGGCGAGCCCGACGTCGAGCTCTCCGACGATCAGGTCGAGACGCTGCGCGAGCGTGCCCTCGACTTCATCCGCTTCAACCTGCGTCCGACGGCCTGAAGAGAAGGGCCCTCGGCGACGAAATTCGAACAAACCGAGACAAGGGGAGATACGACATGGCCAAGGAGACCGGTGGAGAGATCATCGCCCGCATGCTGCGCCTCGAGGGGGTGGAGCAGGCCTTCGGCATCGTGGACGGGTCCTACCTGCAGCTCTGCGCGGGCCTGGTGAAGGAGGGCATCGAGCTGACGACGCCGCGGCACGAGACCATCGGCGCGCACATGGCCGGGGCCTACGCCCGCCTCACCGGAAAGCTCGGTGTGGTCATCGCCAGCAACGGGCCCGGCGTGGCCAACGTGCTCTCGGGCATCGCCGTGGAGGAGGTCGAGGGCCACCGGGTCCTGCTCATCACCAGCTGCCGCCGCACGGGGATCCACTACCCCAACCGGGGCGGCACCTATCAGGCCTTCGACCAGGTGGGCGTGATCGGGAAGATGGCCAAGTGGTCCGAGGCGGTGCACTCCTTCGAGCGCATCCCCGAGCTGATGCGGCGCGCCCTGGCGAAGTGCTGGGAGGGGCGGCCCGGGGTGGTCCACCTCGACGTCCCCGAGAACCTCATCAACGGCAAGGGTGAGGTGCCCCCCGACTGGGCCCCCGAGCGCTACCGGCGCACCCGCCCCGCCGTCCCGGCGCCCGAGGCGGTGCAGCAGGCGGCCCGGATGCTGGTGGACGCGAAGCTGCCGGTGATCCACGCCGGCGGCGGGGTCATCCACGCCGGCGCCTTCGAGGAGCTGGAGGCCGTCGCCGAGCGCCTCCACGCCCCGGTGACCACCTCCTGGAGCGGCCGCACGGTGCTCTCCGAGGCGCACCCGCTGGCCTGGCCGATGGTCCACGTGAAGTCCAACAACGAGGTCCGCAACGAGGCGGACGTCGTCCTCTGCCTGGGCTCCCGCCTGGGCGAGACCGACTGGTGGGGCAAGGCGCCCTACTGGGCGACGCCCGACCAGCAGAAGCTGATCCAGGTCGACATCGACGGCGACGTCCTGGGCCGGATCCGCCCGGCGGACCTGCCGGTGCAGGCCGACGTGAAGGTCTTCCTGCGGCAGCTGGCCCTGGCCCTCGACGAGCTGAAGTCGGAGATGCCCCTGGCCGCCCGCAAGGAGACGGTCGCCCGCCTCGCGAAGGAGCGGGACAAGGACCGGGCGAAGCTCGACGAGAAGCTCGAGGATCTGGCCACCCCGATGAACACCGCCCACGTCGGCGTCAGCGCCCGCAAGGTGCTGGACGACGACGCGGTGCTGGTCTTCGACGGCGGCAACACCTCGGTCTGGGGCCAGTTCTTCTTCCAGGCCCGCGCGGCGAACTCGGTGCTCGCCACCCACCACATGGGGCACCTGGGCGCCGGGGTGGGGCAGGCCCTCGGCGCGGCCATCGCCCGGCCCGGGAAGCAGGTCTGCTGCATCATCGGGGACGGGGCCTTCGGGATGCACCCCCAGGAGATCGAGACGGCGATCCGCAACGATCTCAAGATCGTCTTCCTGGTGGTGAGCGACCGGCAGTGGGGCATGGTGAAGATGACCCAGTCCATCGCCTTCAAGCCCCTGAAGATGATGCTGAAGAAGCGCCTCGATCCCGAGGAGACCATCAACTCCACCCTGGACGAGATCGACTACGCCAAGCTGGCTGAGGCGATGGGCGGCTACGGGGATCGGGTGGCCGATCCCGCGAAGCTCCCCGCGGCCATCGAGAAGGCCCTGCAGTGCGGCCGCTGCGCCGTGATCCACGTCGACGTCGATCCGGACAAGCACCTCTGGGCGCCGGCGCTGATGCACTTCAAGGACATGCACCAGGAGCCGAAGGGGAAGTGATGGACGCTTCCACCGTCGACACCATCCAGCTCAACTTCAGTCAGGTAGGCCTCAACGCCATCAACGCCGTCATCGGCCTGATGATGTTCGGGGTCGCCCTGGACATGAAGCTGGAAGACTTCGTGAAGATCGCGAAGTCCCCCAAGGCCCCCCTCATCGGGCTGGTGGCGCAGTTCATCCTGCTGCCCGCCTTCACCTTCGGCCTGACGATGATCCTCGGGCCGCTGCCCTCCCTGGCCCTGGGGATGATCCTGGTGGCCGCCTGCCCGGGCGGAAACCTCTCGAACCTCATGACCTACCTCGCCGGAGGGAACGTCGCCGTCTCGATCAGCATGACGGCCATCTCCACCCTCGCCGCGATCGTCATGACGCCGCTGAACCTCACCCTCTGGGGCAGCCTCAACCCGGACACTGCGCCGATCCTCAAGCAGGTCAGCCTCTCGCCGGTGGACGTCTTCGTCACGGTCTTCGTGATCCTGGGCATCCCCCTGATCGCGGGCCTGCTGGTGGCGCGCTGGAAGCCGGCCCTGGTGGAGAAGGTCCGCAGGCCCTTCAAGATCCTCACCGTGATCATCTTCATCGGCGTGGTCGGCGGGGCGCTGGCCGCCAACTGGAAGATCTTCCTCGAGGTGATCGGGCTGGTGATCTTCGCCGTGCTCCTCCACAACGCCCTGGCCATCGGCGTCGGCTGGGGCTCGGCCCGGCTCATGGGGCTGCCCCCGGCGGATCGCCGCGCGGTGGCGATCGAGGTGGGGATCCAGAACTCGGCCCTGGGCCTGGTGCTGGTCTTCAACTTCTTCGACGGGCTCGGCGGGATGGCCATCCTCGTGGCCTGGTGGGGCATCTGGCACATCATCGCCGGCCTGACCCTGGCCTTCTTCTGGTCCCGGACCCCCATCCTGACCCCCGCCGAGGTCGGCTCGGCCTACGAGGAGGAGGCGGTATGAGCGCTCCGATCAACGTCCTGGTCACCGGGGCCGGCGGCTACATCGGCCGGGTGGTGGTGGAGGAGCTGCACCGCCACGCCCGGGAGACGGTGGGCCGCCTCGGCACCATCGTCGCCGCCGACCTGCGCGAGCCCGCCCCGGAGGACCGGCTCGAGGGCGTGGTCTACGCCGCCTCCGACGTGCGGGACAGCGCCCTGAAGGGGCTGCTCGAGGAGCACTCCATCGGGGTGGTGGCGCACCTGGCCGCCATCGTCACCCCCGGCAAGAAGCCGAACCGGGAGCTGGAGTACTCGGTGGACGTCCTGGGGACGAAGAACGTCCTGGAGTGCAGCCTGGCGGCCGGCGTGCGCAAGGTGATCATCACCAGCAGCGGGGCGGCCTACGGCTACCACGCCGACAACCCCGAGTGGCTCTCGGAGGAGGACGCCCTGCGGGGCAACCAGGAGTTCGCCTACTCGGATCACAAGCGGCTGGTCGAGGAGATGCTCGCCCGCTGGCGCGAGGAGCACCCCGAGCTGCAGCAGCTGATCCTGCGCCCGGGGACGGTGCTGGGGGACCACACCCGCAACCAGATCACCGACCTCTTCGACGGGAAGCTGGTGGTGGGCCTGCGCGGCGCCGAGACCCCCTTCGTGCTGATCTGGGACCGGGACGTCGCCGAGATCATCGTCCGCGGCGTGCTGGAGGAGGTGACCGGCGCCTTCAACCTCGCCGGGGACGGCGCGCTGCCCATGCGGGAGCTGGCGCGGATGATGGGCAAGCCCTACCTGCCCCTGCCGGTGGGGCTGGTGCGCTCGGCCCTCTGGGTGATGAAGCGCCTCGGGCGGACCCAGTACGGCCCCGAGCAGGTGGACTTCCTGCGCTACCGGCCGGTGCTCTCCAACGCGCGGCTGAAGCGGGACTTCCCCTACACCCCCCGCAAGACCAGCCGGGAGGTCTTCGAGCACTTCCTGGAGGCGCGCCGCCATGCCCGCGCGTGATCCGAGGGGCAAGGTCGTCGTCATCACCGGCGCGACCGGCGGGCTCGGCGCGGCGATGGCGAGGGCCTTCGCGGCGCGGGGGGCGCGGCTCGGCCTGCTCGACCTCGACGGGGCGGCCTGCGCGGCGCTCGCCGCGGAGCTCACGGGGAAGGGGAGCGAGTGCGCCCACGCCGCCTGCGACGTGACCGACCCCGCGGCCTGCGAGGCCGGCATCACCCATGTCGCCGGCGCCCTCGGGGGCCTCGACGTGCTGGTGAACAACGCCGGCATCACTCAGCGAAGCGCCTTCGTGGACACGGACCTGGCCGTCTACCGCAAGGTGATGGAGGTGAACTTCTTCGGATCCCTCCACTGCACCCGCGCGGCCCTGCCTCACCTGAAGGCCAGCCGCGGCCAGGTGATCGTCATCTCCTCGGTGGCCGGCTTCGCCCCCCTGCTGGGCCGCACCGGCTACTGCGCCTCGAAGCACGCCCTGCACGGCTTCTTCGACACCCTGCGCGCCGAGCTCGCCCCCGACGGAGTCGGCGTGCTGATCGTCTCGCCCTCCTTCATCCGCACCGACATCAACGTGAACGCCCTCGACGGGGACGGCAGCAGGACCCGGCACCCCCAGTCGACGGTGGGGAAGGTGATGGGGCCGGCGGAGGCCGCCGCCAAGATCGTCGACGCGTCGCGGCGGGATCGGCGCTTCCTCCCCCTCGGCCGCGTCGCGGTCGTGACCCGCCTGCTCACCGCCCTCTGGCCGCGACTCTACGAGCGCCTCATGGTCCGCTCGGTGGGCTCGGAGCTGGAGCGCTAGCGCGGCGCCAGCGCCAGGCGCCCAGGGCCAGCAGCAGGAGGGAGGCGAGCCCGAGGCCGAGGAGGAGGCGGAGGTCGCCTGCCATCAGGAAGCCGAGGAGGATCGGAGAGGGGGCCTCGGCCGCCCGCGGTGGCGTGTCCCGGGGCTCGCTCCGGAGGGCCTGCCTCGCGGCCGGATCGGCCAGCGCCCCGATCAGCGCGGCGGCGGCCCGGGGGCACCGGGCCTCGAGGGCCGCGATCCCGCCGAGGAAGAAGGGGCCCTCCGCGCGCCCCGCCTCCCCCCGCGGCCGGCACTCGAGGGCCCGCAGGGCGACCTGCGGTCCCGGCCCCTCCGCCTGCTCGTAGACGAGGCGCAACACGGTGCGCTCGGTCGCGAGGGAGGCCAGCGTGCAGCCCTCGCCGCTCGCCTCGGGCAGCTGCCCGGCGAGCCAGTAGGGGCCGCCGGGCGAGATCACGAAGCGGCACGCGTCGCTCTCCTCCCCGGCGCGCCCCGCGCGGGGGGCGAGCAGCAGGGCCAGGAGGACCACCACGAGCGCTCGGCGGATCATGGAAGCACTCTATAATGCGCGCCATGGATTCCGAGGGCCCGGGGCGCTTCAGAGGACTTCGGGTCTGGGCCGGTGGGCTGGGGGTCTTCCTGATCCTGGCCCTGCAGGTCTGGAGCCAGACGGCGCCCCTGGATCAGGGCGAGCTCTGCACGCACATCGACACGGCCGGGCACTGGGCGCGCGCCCTGGACTGCGCCGAGGGGCGGGGGTGCTCCCTCTCCCTCGGGCGCCTGAGCCGCCTGGATCTGGCCCACGGGGCGGCGGCGCTCCACCTGATGTCGGGGCTCGCGGTGCTCGGCGGCGAGCTCGAGGACGTCGCCTACCTGGCGGCGGCGCTCTACCTGCTGGCGCTCTTCGCTCTCTACCTCCTCGGCGCTCGCCTGCAGGAGCCCCTCGCCGGTCTCCTGGCGGCCGAGCTCTGCCTGCTCGCCGCGGGCTCCTCGATGATCACCGGGCTCTCGGTCCTCTGGAACCCCGTCTTCCTCCCGCCCTTCGTGGTGCTGGCCCTGGCGGCGGGCGTCCTCTTCCTCGAGACGCGCCGGCTGCGGCACCTCCTGCTCGTGGCCTTCTTCCTCTCCTGGGTGGCGCAGACCCACCTCGCCGGCCTCGCCCTGCTGCCCTTCGGGGTCTGGCTGGCGAGCCGGCTCCCGCCCCGGCGCTGGCTCGCGGCGCTCCTCCTCTCCCTCGGCGTCGTTCTGCTCACCTTTCTCCTGGGCTCCCCGGCGAGCCTGGCGCAGCTGGACCCGGGCGGCTCCGGGCCCGCGGCCGCGACCGACGCCCGCGGCCTCGAGGGCGCCCACCTCCTCCTCTTCGGCCTCTGCGCTCTCGCCGGCCTCGACCTCCTCTGGCGGCGGCGAGGGTCGGCGGGCGAGGCGACGCCCGGCCGTGCGCTCGCGCTGGCCCTCCTCGTCACCCACCTGCCCCTGGCGCTCCTGGCCGGCCTCTCCTCCACCGGGGATGCCCGCTACCTCCTCCCGCTCGTCCCGGGGCTCGCCCTCCTCGCCGCGCTGCGCCTGTCGCACTTCTTCGCCCGGATCCCCACGCGCCTGCGCGGGATTCCCCTCGCCCGGATCGCCCTCGGCGTCGGCGTCGGGGTGCTGACCCTCGTCGCGCTCCAGCGCTACCAGCCGAGCCTCGAGGCGCAACCCAAGCTCACCCCCCTCTGCGTCCGGCCGGCCGACGGCCGGGCCCTGGCCCGCCTGCTGCGGGAGGAGCTCGACTGGGACTTCGAGGACGCCCTCTGGAGGCTGCGCGGCGCGCGCCGCGCGGATCTCTGGCTCGCCGCCCTCTCCACCGAGCCCCTCGGCCAGCCAGGTGAGGAGGGCATCGTCGATCTCGACCTCCAGATCGTGCGCCTGCCGCCCGGTGCCCGGGCCCAGCTACCCGCCGGGTGGATCGACCTGCGGCCGGACGCCCCGGCCCGGGAGCCCACCTTCGGCGTGCAGGTGCATCGGTCCATCCTGGATCGTGGAGCCCCGGAGATCTGCGGGATCGGGGCGGCTCCGCCAGGCGATCCCCTGGCCTGCGCGCCCGGGGGCGGGACCCTGAGCGCGCGGCTGAGCATCGCCGCCCCCCCCGAGCCCTACCTCGCCCGGGAGCTGGCCTCCATCGCCCCCCCCGGCGAGGACCCGATCGATCGCATCCGCTACCGCGTGAAGCTGCGCCCGGAGGTGAGGGAGCCCCGGCGCCTCCTCCTGGAGCCGGTCGAGTTCCACGGCTGCGTGACGCAGGTGCTCGGCGCCACCGGGGCCCATCTCGAGGTGCTCTCCGCGGGCGAGGTGATCCTGCACCCGGCCGATCCGGAGGGGGAGGCCCACCTCTACCTCTCCCGCGCCCTGGAGGGCTGCGACTCTCGCTTCTTCGGGACGCCGGCCCTCCTGGAGTGGCCCGCCGACCGGCCGTCCGCCGAGGCGCGCGCCCTCTACCCCGAGCCGGCCGACGCCGCCGAGGCGGCGCCCCTCGTCTCGCTCTCCCTGGTGCCCGGCCTCGAGCTGGCCGCGGCCCCCCGCCGGCCGGCGATGCGCACCCGGCCCGTACCCGCGGCGGACGCGACGCTGCCGCTGCGGACGCCCTTCGTCTACGTCGCCTTCCTGCTGCTGGGCCTGGGACTCGTCACGGCCTGGACCCTGGGGGAGCTCATCCGGTCTTCCGGACCAGGAAGTCCTCGATCACCATCCCGTCGAGATCCGTCGCCTGCAGACAGGCCAGCGCCTCCTCCGGCGTGTTGACGATCGGCTCGCCCATCACGTTGAGGGAGGTGTTCAGGACCACCGGCACGCCGGTGCGGCGGCCGAAGGCCTCGATCACCCGCCGGTAGCGGGGGTGGTCGGCAGCCGAGACGGTCTGCACCCGCGCGGTGCCGTCCACGTGGGTCACGGCGGGGATGCGATCCTTGAAGCCCTCCCGCACGGGGAAGACCGTGGTCATGTAGGGGGAGCGGCCGCAGCCCTCGAACCACTCGGGGGCGGCCTCCTCGAGGATCGAGGGCGCGAAGGGGCGGAAGGGCTCCCGGTGCTTCACCTTGAGGTTCACCCGGTCCTTCATCTCGGCGCGGCGGGGGTCGGCGAGGATCGAGCGGTCACCCAGGGCGCGGGCGCCCACCGCCATCCGGCCGCTGAAGTGCGCGAGGACCTCGCCCTCGTCCAGCCGCCGGGCGACCTCCTCCACCAGCGCCTCCTCCGGGAGCTGCTCGAAGGGCAGCCCCGAGGCCTCCAGCGCGCGCCTTACCTCCTCGCTGCCGAAGCCCGGGCCGAGGAAGACCGACTCCAGGGGCTGCCGGGGCGCCCGGGGGGCGAGCTGGTGGTAGACCTGCAGCGCCGCGCCGATGCTCGCGCCCGCGTCGTTCGCCGCCGGCTGGATCCAGAGCTCCTCGAAGGGGCCCTCCCGCTGCAGCCGGCCGTTCATCGCGGAGTTGAGCGCCACGCCGCCGGCCAGGCAGAGGCGGCGGGCGCCGGTGCGCTGGTGGAGCCGGTGGGCCAGGTGGAGCGCCACCTCCTCCAGGGCCGCCTGCATGGCCCGGGCGACGGCGCGGTGCCGGTCCTCCAGGGGGGCGCCGCGGGGGCGCACCGGCCCGAAGGTCTCGACGAAGCGCCGGGAGACCCAGGGATCCCGGCCCCCGGCGGGGTAGTCGACGTAGGAGAGGTCGACCTCGAAGGTGCCGCCCGGCAGCGGGTGGAGGACCTCGCGGAAGCGCTCGACCAGGCTCTCGTCCCCGAAGGGCGCCAGCCCCATCACCTTGTACTGGTCCCCCTCCGGGTCGAAGCCCAGGTAGTGGGTGACGGCCGCGTAGAGGTAGCCGAGGGAGTGGGGGTAGTCGACCTCCTCCAGCACCCGGATCCGGCTGCCCTCGCCCATCGCCAGCTGGGTCGAGGCGATCTCGCCGTTGCCGTCCAGGGTGAGGATGGCCGCCGAGTCGAAGGGGGAGGGCAGGAAGGCGCTGGCGGCGTGCGCCAGGTGGTGCCGGACGTGGGTCAGGGGAGGGTGCCGCCGGCCCAGGCCGAAGGTCGAGCGGAAGCGGGCGCCGGCCTGCAGCAGATCGGCGTAGGTGCCGCCGTGCGCGCTCCCCATGCGCAGGGCCCGCGGGAGGTTCTGCAGGAGCATCCGCCCGCGCTGGGGCAGGCCGTGGAGGGGCTGCCAGTGGAAGGCGGCGGCGTCGAGCTCGTCGGCGCGCAGGCCCGCCTGCTCCAGGCACCAGGCCATCGCGAGCCGGGGCAGCCGGCCGTCGTGCTTGCGGCGGGAGAGGCGCTCCTCCTGCACGTAGTGGGTGAGCCGCCCGTCCTCGACGAGCGCGGCCGCGGCGTTGTGGGCGTAGCAGTTGAAGCCCAGGACGCGCATCACTCGGGCTTCTCGACCCAGCAGGGGCCCAGCGCCAGGGCGTCGATGCCCGTGCCGTCGTAGCAGGCGACCGCGTCCTCCGGCGTGCAGACGATGGGCTCCCCCATCACGTTGAAGGAGGTGTTCAGGATCACCGGGACGCCGCTCTCCTTCTCGAAGGCGCGCAGCAGCCCCCAGAAGAGGGGGTCGACCTCGCGCTCGACGGTCTGCAGCCGGGCCGTGCCATCCACGTGCGCCACCGCCGCCAGCCGGTCGACCCACGCCTCGCGGATGGGCACGACGTAGAGCATGAAGGGCGAGGGGCGGGTGGAGTCGAAGAAGGTGCTGGCCTCCTCCAGGGGCACGGCGGGGGCGAAGGGGCGGAAGCCCTCCCGGTGCTTCACCTTGGCGTTGATCCGGTCCTTCATCTCGGCGGGCCGCGGATCCGCCAGGATCGAGCGGTGGCCGAGGGCCCGGGGGCCGAACTCCATCCGGCCCTGGAACCAGCCGACGACCTTGCCCGCGGCGAGGGCCTTGGCCGTGCGCTCGAGGAGGGCCTCCTCGCCGAGGACCTCGTGGGGGCGGCCGGCGAGGGCGGCCTGGCAGGCCTCGTCCGGGAAGGCCGGGCCGAGGGCCGCCGAGCGGAAGTCGCAGCGGGTGTCCTGCTTCAGGTGGTGGCGCCAGACGTAGAGCGCGGCGCCCAGCGCCGTCCCGGCGTCGTTGGCGCCGGGCTGGACGAAGACCTCGTCGAAGCCCAGCTCCTCCCGGAGGCGGGTGTTGAGGACCGAGTTGAGGGCGACGCCGCCGGCGTAGGCCAGGTTGCGGCTCCCGGTGCGCGCCTTCAGCCCGCGGGCGAGGTGGAGGACGACGTCCTCCACGCGCTTCTGCAGGGCGAAGGCGATGTCGTAGTGCCGCTGCTCGAGGGGCTCTCCCCGCCGGCGCAGGGGACCGAAGCGCTCGATGAAGCGCGGGGAGACCCAGGGATCCCGGATGCCGTGCTGGAAGCCGAAGTAGTCGAGGTCGAGGCGGAAGCTCCCCTCACCCTCGAGGGTGACGATCTCCTCGAAGTCCTTCCGGAAGGTCGGCTGCCCGAGCGCCGAGAGCGCCATCACCTTGTACTCGTCGCTGTCGGGCTTGAAGCCGAGGTAGTGGGTCAGGGAGACGTAGAGGTAGCCGAGGGAGTGGGGGAAGTAGACCTCGCCCAGGGTCTCGATCTCCGAGCCGCGCCCGTGAGCCAGGGTGGTGGTGGCCATCTCGCCGGAGCCGTCCACCGTCAGGATGGCGGCCTCGTCGAAGGGAGCGCAGAAGAAGGCGCTCGAGCCGTGGCAGAGGTGGTGGCGGACCCTCCAGAAGCGAGGCCGCTGCTTCGTCGCCTCCGGGAAGTGGCGGCGGAGATCCTCGGGGGCCCGGATCATGTTCCACCACCGGCCCCCGTGGCTGTTCCAGAAGCGCAGGGAGGCGGGCATCCCCCGGGCGATCTGGCCCAGGCGGCGGTGGAAGTCGTGGAAGGGACGCCAGTGGAAGGCGACGTGATCCACGTCCTTCAGCCCGATGCCCTCCTGGGCCAGGCAGTAGGCGATCGCGTCCTTCGGGAACTCGCCGGTGTGGCGGTTGCGGTCGAAGCGCTCCTGCTGCGCCGCCGCCACCGGCACGCCGTCGCGCAGGAGGACGGCGGCCGAGTTGAAGACGTAGCAGTTGAATCCCAGGACATACATCGGGGCAGAACCTAGCAGCGCAGCGGATCCGGGGGCCATCCCTCGAATGGGGGCCGCCCGCTCTTCTCGCCGGCGGCCTCCCGGAGGTCCCGGGGGGCGCTTGTCGCGGGCGGCGCGCGGGTGCTACCGATCGTGGACGTGGAAGCCTATCGGGTCCCGAAGACGAAGGTGCAGGCCACCCTGGGGTTGGCGGGCCGGGAGGCTCGCCAGGTGAGCATCTTCCTGGCGCACCAGGCGGAGCGGCACGCCGGACCCGAGCGCCCCAGCGACCTCCTCGAGGGCGAGGCCACCTTCTTCGCCTGCGTCGACGCCGAGGACGGCTTCGTCCTCATCCAGCGGGAGGCGGTCGCCTTCCTGAAGGTGGCCACCGAGGTCGAGCTGGGCAGCGACCACCTGCCGGCCGAGGATCTGGGGGCCTCCTCGGCCCAGGCGGTGCCGGTGACGGTGATGCTCGAGGACGACCGGCCCCTGGAGGGCACGGTCGTCTTCCTCCTGCCGGACGCCCAGCAGCGCCTGCAGGACTACCTCAACGTCAGCGGGACCTTCTTCCCGCTGCGCGCGGGGGAGGAGATCTACCTGGTGAACAAGCGGCGGATCCTCTGGATCCGCAAGAAGGAAGGCTAGCAGGAGAGCGATGGCACGCATCGACAAGTTCATCGACGCGCTCTTCCAGTTCGGCGCCGACGAGCTGCGCATCGTGGCCGGGATGCGGGCCATCCTGGTGACCGGCCAGGAGGCCCGGCCGGTGACCCACCAGGACGCCACCTCCGCCCAGGTGGTCGAGCTGCTGCGGGAGATCGCCCCCGAGGTGCACCACCCGGAGCTGGAGGTGGACGGCGCCTTCTCCTTCGAGCACCGCTCGGGCCAGGGCAAGGTGAAGGTGACCGTGGGGCGAGTGGGCGACCAGATCACCGCCTCCCTGCGGCCGGTGCCCGAGGAGCCCGACGGGGAGTCGGCCCTCGAGGCCCTGCGGGCCTGGACCCAGGAGGAGTCCGTCGGGGAGGTCGAGCTCGACGCGCCCGACACCGGCGTCTTCATCCCCGAGGCCGGGATCTCGCTGGCCGAGGCGCCCGACGCCATCGAGCTGGACGACGTTCCGGAGACCGGGGCCGGCTTCCCGGACCTCCTCGAGCGGGAGCGCGAGCCGGTGCCGGACGTCGCGGCGGGCGCCACCCGGGCGCCCGACTCCGAGTACCCGGCGCCCCCCGAGGCGCCGCCCTCCGCCCCGGTGGCGGTCTCCTCCCCGGGAGGCGCGGCGGAGATCGATGCCTTCTTCCGGAGGATGCAGGACGAGGGCTGCTCGGATCTGCACCTCACCAGCGGGCAGCCGCCCCTCTTCCGACTCGACGGCTCGATGGTGTCGTTGATGGGCGACGGGCGGCTCTCGGCCGAGACGGTGCACCGCCTGGTCCTGGAGATCACCCCGGAGAAGAACCGGCGGGAGTTCGAGGAGCTCCACGACACCGACTTCGCCTACGAGATCCCGGGGCTCGCGCGCTTCCGGGCCAACCTCTTCATGGACCGGAACGGCCCGGGCGCCGTCTTCCGGATCATCCCGGCCGAGATCCTCTCCGCGAAGCAGCTCGGGCTGCCCCCGGCGGTGATGAACCTCTGCGAGCTGCGCAAGGGGCTCGTGCTGGTGACCGGCCCCACCGGCTCCGGCAAGTCGACGACCCTGGCGGCGATGATCGACCACATCAACCGCAGCCGGGACGAGCACATCATCACCATCGAGGACCCCATCGAGTTCGTGCACCCCCAGCACAAGTGCCTGATCAACCAGCGGGAGGTGGGGGTCCACACGAAGGGCTTCAAGCAGGCCCTGCGCGCGGCCCTCCGAGAGGATCCGGACATCGTCCTGGTGGGTGAGATGCGGGATCTGGAGACGGTGGCCATCGCCATCGAGACCGCCGAGACCGGTCACCTGGTCTTCGGGACGCTCCACACCAACACCGCGGCCTCCACCATCGACCGGATCATCGACCAGTTCCCGGCGGACCGTCAGGCCCAGATCCGGACCATGCTCTCCGAGTCCCTGAAGGGGGTCATCGCCCAGACCCTCTGCAAGAAGGTGGGGGGAGGACGGGTCGCCGCCCTCGAGGTGCTGATCGTCACCGCCTCGGTGGCCAACCTGATCCGCGAGGGCAAGACCTTCCAGATCCCCTCGATCATGCAGACCGGCCGGAGCGCCGGGATGACCACCCTCAACGAGTCGCTCCTGCGCCTGCTCAAGAGCCGGCTGATCTCTCCGGAGGAGGCGGTCACCAAGTCGGTGGCCCGCGCCGAGATGCGCCAGACCCTGATGGAGAAGGGGATCGTCGTCCGCGAGTAGCTACTCGGAGGGCTGCGCCTCGCGCAGCGCTACCCCCAACTCGGCGAGGGTGCGCGCGACATCCGCGCCGGCCGTCGAGGGGCTGACGTCCCGGTCGACCTTCAGGATCTTCCCGTCCTTGCCGATGTAGAAGGTGTGGCGGCTCGCCACGCCGACCCCCTTGAGGAGCACCCCGTAGGCGCGGGCGACCTCCTTCCCCGGGTCGGAGAGGATGGGGTAGTCGAGCTCGAGCTTCTTGGCGAACTCGGTGTTCTTCTCCACGGGATCGACGCTCGCCGCGTAGTAGGCGACCTCGTAGCGCCGGATGGCCTCGCCGCTCTCACGGAGCGACTTGCACTCCATGGTTCACCCGCCGGTGAAGGCCTTGGGGAACCAGGCCAGGACGACCACCTCCTTGCCGAGGTGGTCCGCCAGGGCGTGCTGCCGTCCATCGGAGCCCGCCAGCTCGAAGGGGGGGGCCGAGGTGCCCGGGTCCAGCTGCTGCCCGTGGGCGCAGGCGGAGGACAGGAGCGCCGCGGCGACGGCGATCGTGTTGCGCGTCTTCATGGAGGGAGAGCCTAGTCCCGGCGAGGCGGCCGCGCCGCCGGATCCTCGAGCGGGGTCGGGAGTCGGTCAGGGCTCCTTGACCACCCTTCGTTCCAGCCTGGGAAAGGATCGAGTAGACCCTCGACACCGGCGATCGCCGGGGGAGGCAAGCGATGGAGTACTCAGGGATCCTCATAGCGGCCCGGCCGGAGGCGATGGACGAGGTCCGTCGCGCCGTCGACGGCCTGGAGGCGTTCGAGGTCCACCGCTTCCACCCCGAGGAGGGCCGGATGATCGCGGTCCAGGAGGCCGCGACCAACGAGGCCTCGAAGGAGGGGCTTCGGAGGATCCAGGCCCTGCCCGGGGTCCTCTTCGCCGAGCTCGTCTATCACCTGGTCGACGAGCACCGAGAACCGCACGAGGGAGAGTAGCAATGGCCAATCTCGATCGCCGTGATTTCTTGAAGACCTCCGTCGCCGCCGCCGCGGCCGCGACGGTGGGGCTCTCCGCCCGGGAGGCCGCCGCCGAGGTCCTGGAGGAGGGCTGGAAGTGGGACAAGGGGGCCTGCCGCTTCTGTGGCGTGGGCTGCGGCATCCAGATCGCCACCAGGAAGGGCAAGGTGGTCGCGGTGAAGGGCGACCCGGACAGCCCCGTCAACCGTGGCATCCTCTGCGCCAAGGGCTACGCTAACGCCCTGATCCCCTACGGCGACGATCGCCTCACCCGGCCCCTGCTCCGGATGAAGGACGGCAAGTTCGACAAGAGCGGTGACTTCGTGCCGGTCTCCTGGGAGCGGGCCTTCGACGAGATGGAGGCCCAGTTCAAGAAAGCCCACGGCGAGCTCGGCCCCACGGGCGTCGGCATCATGGGCTCAGGCCAGTACACCATCCAGGAGGGCTACGCCGCGGTGAAGCTCGCCAAGGCGGGCTGGCGGACCAACAACCTCGATCCCAACGCCCGCCACTGCATGGCCTCGGCGGTGGCCGCCTTCATCCAGACCTTCGGCATCGACGAGCCCTCGGGCTGCTACGACGACCTCGAGCTCACCGACACCGCGGTGCTCTGGGGCGCGAACATGGCCGAGATGCACCCCATGCTCTGGTCACGCATCGTCGACAAGCGGCTGGCCGGCGGCAAGTACCAGATCGTGAACCTCACCACGATCAGCAACCGCAGCTCGCAGCTCGCCGATCTGGAGATCGTCTTCAAGCCGCAGACCGATCTGGCGATCTGGAACTTCCTGGCCCGCGAGGTCATCAAGCGCAAGGCGATGGACAAGAAGTTCGTCGACGCGCACTGCGTCTTCGCCACCGGCCCCTACGACATCGGCTACGGGATGCGGGGGAGCGATGCCTTCGCCTACGAGGCCGAGAAGGACACCCAGCTTCGCGAGCGGGTGGTCGTCCTCACCAAGGAGGAGGCCATCGCCCAGCGCAAGCCCGTGGGGACCCGCACTGCCTACGAGCAGAAGAACGTCGCCAGCGCGGGCAAGCACTGGCAGATCACCTTCAAGGACTTCCAGAAGGCCCTCGAGCCCTACACCCTCGACTTCGTGGCCAACCTGGCCAATGGGGATCCGGACGAGCCGATCGAGTCCTTCAAGAAGAAGCTGAAGCAGCTCGCCGACCTCTACGTCGACAAGCAGCGCAAGATCGTCTCGCTCTGGACGATGGGCATGAACCAGCACACCCGCGGCACCTGGGTGAACGAGCAGGCCTACATGGTGCACCTGCTCACCGGGCGCCAGGCCAAGCCGGGCAACGGCGCCTTCTCGCTCACCGGGCAGCCCTCGGCCTGCGGCACCGCCCGCGAGGTCGGCACCTTCGCGCACCGCCTTCCCGCCGACATGGTGGTGGCCAACCCCAAGCACCGGGAGATCAGCGAGAAGCACTGGAAGCTCCCGGCGAAGACCCTCAACCCCAAGATCGGCAGCCACATCACCCAGCAGATGCGCGACATCGAGGACGGGTCGATGAAGTGGCTCTGGGTCCAGGTCACCAACCCCTTCCAGTCCACGGCCAACGCCAACCACTGGATCAAGGCGGCCCGAAAGAACGACGCCTTCGTGGTGGTCTCGGACGTCTACCCGACCCTCTCCTGCAAGGTCGCCGACCTGATCCTCCCCTCGGCGATCATCTTCGAGAAGTGGGGTGCCTACGGGAACTCGGAGCGCCGCACCCAGGTCTGGCGGCAGCAGGTCCCGCCGCCGGGCGAGGCCCGCTCCGACGTCTGGCAGATCATGGAGTTCGCCAAGCGCTTCAAGCTCTCCGAGGTCTGGGGTGAGCAGAGCATCCCCGGCCTGCAGGCCGAGGGCTTCGAGGACGGCAAGCTCCCCGACGTGCTGGCCGAGGCCGGGAAGCTCGGCTACTCGCCCGACGATACCCTCTACGACGTGCTCTTCGAGAGGCCCCTCGCCGGAACCTTCGCCTGGCCCGATCCGGTGGCGAAGGGCGCGGACAACTGCACGGTCGACGCCGCGGGCATCACCTGGTTCCCGGAGAAGGCCCTCTTCGAGGACTACGCCGCCTTCGGCCGGGGGCACGCCCACGACCTGGCGCCCTTCGACCTGCTCTTCGCCGACGACGTGCGCGGCCTGCGCTGGCCAGTGGTCGACGGCAAGGAGACGAGGTGGCGCTTCAACGAGGAGCACGATCCCTACGTGAAGAAGGGCGCGGGCTTCGAGTTCTACGGTGGCGCCCTCAAGGCCATCCCCAAGGGGAACCTGGACGAGGTCACCAAGCCGGAGCCGCAGTCGGTGGCCGGCCGGGCGAAGATCTTCTTCCGCCCCTACGCGGCCCCCGCCGAGTCGCCGGACGAGGCCTTCGATCTCTGGCTGGCCACCGGCCGGGTGATGGAGCACTGGCACAGCGGGACGATGACCCGCCGGGTCCCCGAGCTGCACAACGCCGTGCCCGTCGCGACGCTGGCGATGCACCCGAAGGACGCGACCGCGCGGAAGGTGAAGCACGGTCACCTGGTCTGGGTCGAGTCGCGGCGCGGCAAGATCCAGGCACGGGTCGAGATCGGGGGACGCAACAAGGTTCCCCGGGGGACCGTCTACGTTCCCTGGTTCGACGAGAGCGTCTTCATCAACAAGCTGACGCTCGACGCGACCTGCCCGATCTCCAAGGAGACCGACTTCAAGAAGTGCGCGGTCAAGGTCTACGCCGCCGAGGCCGTGGCCGCCGCCCCGGCCGTCGAGGAGGCCCGCTGATGCGCTCTCTCACTCTTCTCTCGCTCGCACTGCTGATCACCGCCTGCTCGGGCGCGGCCCCGGCGCCGGACAAGGCTCCCGAGCCGCCGCCCGCCGACGAGGGCGCGACCGAGACCGCCGAGGCCCCGGCGCCGGCCCCCGCGTCGATCCCCGAGTCCGAGATCGGCCTGGGGAGCTACGACGTCTTCGAGGCCGGCACGCCGATGGCGCCGGTGGCGGAGGGCTCCGAGCCCGGTGAGGGCCCGAAGCACCCCCGCGCCCACCCCATGGCCGCGCCGGTGATCCCGCACGGCGTCGCCGACCTCGATCCCATCACCCGGGAGAGCAACGCCTGCGTCGACTGCCACGAGGTGAAGGAGAAGACCGAGGGCGAGCCCACCCCCATGCCGCCGAGCCACTACACCGACCTGCGCAACGCGCCGGAGAAGGTGGGGGAGAAGGTGGCCGGAGCGCGCTGGGTCTGCATCTCCTGCCACGTGGCCCGCACCGACCAGGCGCCGCTGGTCGGCAACTCCTTCGGGGGTTGAGCCTCGCGCCGGGGGGCGCCCGGGCTCCGGGAGCCCCCGGGATTCGGTAGACTCCGGAGGATGAGCTCTTCCTCCCGCTGGAGCGTCGCCTGCCTCGCACTCCTCTCTCTCCTCTGCGAGGGCTGCGGAGCCCCCGAACCGCTGGCGATCCCGGCGGGCTGCCAGCCGCTCGCGACCGAGCTCGACTGCTTCCTGCCCTTCCCCTCGGACCACTTCCGGGAGGCGGACGCCGCGATGCCGACGGGCTTCCGGGTGGCCTTCCCCGACGCGGCCCTGGTGCACACGCCGGAGGCGGAGGCCATCGATCCCACCCTCCTGCACCCGGCGGACGGCTGGTCCCTCCACCCCTCCATCTACGCCCTGCTGCCGGGAGCGATCGACGACGGGAACCTGATCTTCCACGACGATCCCGCCGTGGCGACGACCCTGGACGCGGCCGGTCCGACCGTGCTCCTCGACGGGGAGGGCAGGGCGCTGCTCCACTTCGCCGAGCTCGATCCGAGGCCCGCGGATCCAGCGCGGCGGGCGATCTTCCTGCGCCCGATGCGTCCCCTCGCGCCGGCTACTCGCCACGTGGTCGCGCTGCGCGGGCTACGGGGCCTCGATGGGGAGCTCTTGCCCGCCCCGGAGGCCTTCCGGCGGATCCGGGACGGCGAGACCCGGCACGACCCCGTCCTCGACCCCCTGGCCGAGCGCTACGAGGAGGAGGTCTTCCCCCTCCTGGAGGCGGCCGGTGTCGCCCGGGACGAGCTGCAGCTGGCCTGGGACTTCACCACGCGCAGCGCGGAGCAGACCACCGCCGACCTCCTGGAGGTGCGGCGGGCGATCCTGGAGGCCTTCGGTGCCGCACCGCCGGTGGTCCGGATCATCGAGGTCCTCGACGACGTCGACGCCCAGATCTTCCGGAAGGTGAGTGGGACCCTGGAGGTGCCGCTCTTCGTCGAGGACGAGAACACCGGTGCCATGCTCCGGCGCGGCGCGGACGGCCTGCCCGAGGCCAGCGGCGTCGGCGAGGTGCCCTTCACGGCCGTCATCCCGCGGAGCGTGGGGGAGGCGCCGGCCCCCGCGCGGATCATCCAGTTCGGCCACGGCTTCTTCGGCGGGCAGGACGAGATCACCGACGGCTTCTCCGTCGGCTTCGCTCAGGACACGGCCAGCGTCTTCGTCGCGGCGAACTGGCAGGGGATGGCGCGGGCCGACATGGTCTCCCTCGGGGGCGACCTCATCACCGACCCGTCCATCGCCATGCGCTTCGTCGATCGCCTGCACCAGGGCATGGCCAACCAGCTCGCGCTGGCCTTCGCGCTGAAGGAGGTGCTGCCGCTGAACGCCGCCTTCCAGGTGGGGGGCGTCTCCCTGCTGGATCCGGAGCGCCTCTACTTCTACGGGCTGAGCAACGGGCACATCCTGGGTGGCACCTTCCTGGCCCTCTCCCCCTTCCACGATCGCGCCGCGCTCTCGGTCGGGGGGGCGAGTTACAACTTCATCATGTTCCGCTCCCGGAACTTCGAGTCCCTCCTCGGGGTGATCGCCGGGGCGGTCCCCGACGCGCTGGATCAGCAGAAGGTCACCTCGCTGATGCAGCTCACCCTCGACCGGATCGATCCCATCACCTACGCGAGCCACGTCGTCACCTCGCCCCTCCCCGGAGGGCTCACCGGGCGGCGGGTCCTGCTGCAGATCGGCCTGGGGGACACGGCGGTGCCGAACCTCGCCTCCCACCTCGACGCCCGCGCCCTCGGGATCCCCCTGATGCAGCCCGGGCCGCGCAGCGTGGTGGGCCTCGACGAGGTCACGGCGCCCCACGCGGGCTCCGCCCTGGTCGAGTTCGACTTTGGCGTGCCCGCACCCCTGCCGGGGACCCACGCGACCATCCCCCCCGAGGGCACCTCGGTCCACGGCGACGTCCGCAACAGCCCGGAGGGGCAGGCGCAGGTCGACGCCTTCCTCTCTCCCGGGGGAGAGATCCTCCAGACCTGCGACGGCCCCTGTGACCCGGACTGAGGTCCGCGCGGCGGCTGCGGGGGCCCCGGAATCGTGGTAGCCCTGGGGCGGTGAGGGCCGCGGAACAGGGCGCAGGATCGAAGGGCGAGCGGGGGCGGATCAGCCACGGGCTCCTCGCGGGCTTCGCGGCCTACCTGGCGGGGACCCCCTTCGTCGTCGTCAACATGGACGAGGGCGATCTCGATCTGACCAGCTACTGGCTCCTCCTGCGGCTCGCCCTCGTGCAGGTCGTGGCCAGCCACCTCGCCCTGCTCGTCTCACCGCCGCCGGAGGCGCGCCGCTTCTGGGTGCGGGAGAGCGCGACCTACGCGTTCCTCTTCGTGGCGCTGCTCGCGCTCTTCTGGGGTCTCATCAACCTCGGCGAGGTCACCGAGCGATTCCGGGGCCTGCTCCCGGCCTTCGTCGCGGGCGTGGCCGTGATCTGGGGCGTCCGACGCTGGTCGGGGGTCCGGCGGACCCTGGCCGCCTACCTCGCCGCCGGCCTCGCGGTGGTCGCCTTCCTCTCGACCTCGTCGGCGCGAGGGGAGCAGGCGGACTGGGGCGAGGCCCGGGGTGCCCCCCCGGACCTGGTGGGCTTCCCTCCCTCCAGGACCGATGTCACCGACGGGTCGCTCTACCTGAACAAGGACGGCTATCCGCTGATGACCTTCCGCTACAACCGCCTGGGCTTCCGGGACGAGGAGCCGGTGGCGGAGCTGAAGGAGGGGCAGCGGAGGGTCCTCATCGTCGGAGACTCCTTCGTGTGGGGGGACGGGATCGCGACGAACGAGGAGACCATCGGCTACCAGCTGCGCCAGGCGCTCGAGGCCCGGGCCCCGGGCGCCTACGTGGTGATGAGCCTCGCCTTCCCCGGCAACGGCTTCCACGGCTACGAGCGGGCCATCCAGGCCGCGGGCCGGCACTTCCCCCCCGATCTGATCATCGTGGGCTCCCTGGGGCGCTCCGACGCCGACCCGCTGGACGCCCAGCGGCTCCAGGAGAGCCTGCCGAGCTCGACGCTCTTCCGGAACCTGATCTGGAACCTCAAGATCCTCCAGCGCGTCCACGTCGTCGCGGTGGTCCACCGGGAGCACTTCTGGGAGTCGGAGGCGAACATGGAGCGCAACCTGGGCATCCTGGAGCGCATCGCCCGGGACGCGGCCGCTGCCGGACGCAAGGTGATCCTGCTGCACTACCTCGAGCGCTACCCCCTGTCGGGGATGCCGGGCATGGTCGAGTTCGAGCTCCCCGAGGAGCTGCGCTACCCCAACCATCGCAACGAGTACTGGTACGAGAAGGACTTCCACCCCAAGGCGACCCTCAACGCGAAGCTGGGCGTGCTGCTGGCCGAGCGAGTGCTGGAGCAAGTGCCTCCGGCTCGGTAGAGTAGGGGGATGCGTATCCTCTCCGCCCTCTCCCGCTTCGCGCTCGTCGCGCTCCTCTCGACGACCCTCGCCTGCTTCCCCGCGACCGATGACAGCGGCGATGGCGACGCTGGAACCTCGCCGGATGGCAGCATCTCCGACGGTGGGGGGACCACGGACGGCGGGCTCACGGACGGCGGCACCGACGGTGGCACGGACGGCGGGCTCACGGACGGTGGCAGCGATGGTGGCACGGACGGTGGGACCGACGGTGGCGTCGGCGGCGGCGCCTGCGACAACCCGGACGACGGGGCCTCCCTCTCCTCCGGCGTGATGGAGGAGCTGGCCTCGACCTGCAGCATGAACTGCATGTCCGACGGTGATCGCGTCACCTGCCTCGACAACTGCATCCAGAGCGAGAGCTCGAACGCCGGCCAGCCCATCTCCGCGGGCTGCTCCTACTGCCTGGCCGACAACGCCGACTGCACCCTCTCCAACTGCCTCTCCACCTGCAGTTTCGACCCCACCGGGCCGGAGTGCGCGGGGTGCCGCTGCGAGATGTGCGAGCTCGGCTTCGAGGCCTGCGCCGGGGTCACCTCGGGCGCCTGCGCACCCTAGTCCGCGGACCGGAACGTCACGAAGTCGCGGATCTCCCGGAAGACCTCCCGGGAGAAGAGGAGATCCAGGTGGCCCCGGCCGGGGATCATCCGCCGCTCGCCGAAGGGGCAGAGGGCGTTCTCGGCCGGGAGGACCATCAGGTCCTTCTCGGCGGCGATGGAGAGGACCTCGACCCCCCCGGGGGGCGGCAGAGCGTTGAGGTGCTCGAGGAAGGGGCCGCCGGGGCGAAGCTGGGAGACCAGCGGGGTCGGGAGATAGGCGGTGGCGTGGCTGCCGAGGTGGGGTGTGCCGAGGGTGACCAGCCGCTCGACTCGCCGGTGGCCTCCGAGGAGCTGCAGGTAGACGCGGGAGACCAGCCCGCCCATGGAGTGGGCGACGAGGGTGATGCGCCCGCCCCGCACCTGGGCGTCGAGGAGGCGCTTCAGCTCCAGGCCGAGGCCCTCGAGCGAGGCGCCGCTGCTCCGGTAGTTGTAGGCGAGCTGCCGGTCGTGGCCGTGCCAGGCCAGGTAGCCCTGGAGGGGGAAGAAGCCCGCCCGGTTCCCCCCCAGGCCATGGACGAAGACCAGGGTGTGCAGCTCCTTCCGGCGCAGGGGGCGGTGCCGGCTGCGCAGGTAGCCGAAGCCGTAGAGGAGGCCGTGCCCCAGGTGCGCGGCGCCCTCCCGGAGCAGGCCCCGCTTCAGCTCTCCGGGCTCGTGATCGGTGCGCACCTCGGTGCCCCCTCTAGTCCCGGCTGCCGGAGTCGAAGAGGATCTCGCCCCAGAGGTAGAGCTGCCCCGGCTCGATCACCTTCGGGAGGTGCTCGTTCTCCTGGTGGTGCTCCGCATAGGCCCAGGTCGCCAGCTCCGAGCAGTAGAAGCGCTTCTTCGAGGGCAGCCCGACGGTGCCCAGGAAGTCGTACTTCTTCCCCACCGTCTCCCGCGCCCGCGCGATGGCGTCGAGGCCGGCCTCCCGGGTCCACCACTTGGGCCGGATCAGCAGCACCCGGTGCGACTCGTGGACGAAGTCCTTCAGGGCGCGCTGCTGCACCCCGGAGCCGATGGCCTCGACGATCTGCTCCCCCTCGAGATCGAAGAGGGCCACGTGGGAGATGGGAGAGTTCGTGGCGGTGACCACCAGATCGTCGGTGGAGTGGTAGCCGCGGATGGCCAGCCAGTCGCCGGCCTCGGCCAGCGAGCGGATCTCCACCAGCCAGTCCCGGGTCTGCTGGTCGCGGATCTCCGGGGGCGGGGGCTTCACGTGGGTGCGCACCCCCGTGCACTGCACCATGACCAGCACGCCAACGCCCAGGCAGAGGGCGCCCCCGAGGAAGGCCCAGCGCTTGCGGTTCATCTGCGTCCACCCCATGGCCCATGGTGGCCACGGCCCGGGCGGCAGGTCAATCCGCGCCCGGGTATCATCGCGCCATGCGCTGGTTCCTCGCCCTGCTCGCCGCCGGCGGCCTCGCCGCCTGCAAGCCGCCCGCACCGGACCTGCTCGTCCAGCCCTTCGTCGACGTCGGGCAGATCGCGCGCATCTCCCGCTACCGCTCCTGCTGCGGGCACGACTACTCGGGCCACGGAGAGAAGAACCGCAGCATGAAGCACTACTTCCATCCGGTCGACGCGGTGGGGCTCTCCGACGACCTCCTGCCGATCACCGCGCCCTTCGCGGGCAAGGTCTACCGGATCAGCGAGTCCTCCCGGGAGCTGCCCTGCTTCGGCGACCGGCACGGCGTGAACCTCTATCTGCGCTCCGAGGCCCAGGCGACCTTCTACCTGAAGTTCTTCCACGTGAACGCCGCGGTGGAGGAGGGCACCCGGGTGGAGGCCGGGGAGCGCATCGCCTGGGCGGACACCCGGGAGTGCGATCCCGGTGACCCCTCGCGCATCGCCGATCATCCCACCTCCTTCGACCTGGCCCTCGAGCGCACCGACACGCCGCACCCGGTCTTTACCTCGATGTCGGACGCGGCCTTCGAGCCCTGGATCGCGGCCGGCCTCTCGAGCCGGGAGGCGAGCATCGTCCCGCGGGAGGAGCGAGACGCGAGCCCCTGCACCGACTACTGGCAGGAGTGCGCGCCAGGGATGCTCGGGCTCTGGGGCAACCCGGCCTATCCACCCCACTGGTAGGGGCTAGCGCGGCAGGTAGAGGAGGTAGCGGCCCTGGTAGGGGTCGCTCTCCTGGTGGACGACCCGGTAGTGGGTGTCCACCCACCCCTGGATCCCCGGGACGGTCGCCACCCCGCGGCCGGGCCGGAGGATCACGGCCGCCGGTGGCGCGGCGGCGAGGCGATCGAGGAAGTCACGGGTGGGCGTCACGCCCGAGCGAAAGCGCATGAAGTTCGTGTCGGCCTCGTGGTTGGCGAGGTGACGATCCGCGAGGAGTGCGATCAGCGGCACCGAGGTGCTGTCGCCGAAGAGGGTCCCCCCGGGCGGCACCCGCGCCTGGACCTCGCGGGCGAGCGCCTCCCCGGCCTCGAAGACCCGGCTCTCGTGCCAGAGGTACTGGTGCAGGCCGAGGCTGAAGCCGCCGATCGTGCGCTGCTCCTTCCAGAAGACCGCCTTCAGCCCCCCGTCCACCCAGGACGGGAGCACCGGGGAGGGCGTCCAGACGTAGGCGCGCACCTGGCCCTTCTCCTCCTGGTACCAGGAGAGGCCGGAGAGGGCGGCCTGGCGCAGGGCGAAGGCGCCCAGGCCCAGGAGGCAGAGGAGCAGCCCCGCGACCATCCGGCGGTCGTGGCCGGCCTCTTCCCGCCGGGTGTGGACCTCGGCCAGGCGGCGGAGCATTGCTCCGTAGCCCCACCCGCCGAGGAGGGCGAGCCCGGGAAAGCCGGCGAGGAAGTAGAAGTGGTAGAGGCGGCCGAGGAGGGAGAGGAGGAGGAGGGTGGCCAGCACCATCGCGCCGGCCTCGAGGAGGAGCCGGGGGAGCGGAGGACCCCGGCCCTCGCCCTTCTTGCGGCCCTCCAGGAGGTGGCGGGCCAGCAGGGCGCCCGGGGCCATCGCCAGGGCCCAGATCAGGGTGGCGTTGCGGAAGGTCACCGGCTTGATCGCACCCCAGATCGCGTCCTCCACCTCGGGCTTCTTCAGGTGGTAGCCGTAGACCTGATCCCAGTAGGCCCCACCGGCCACGAGGAGGAAGAGGAGGTTCACCGCGAGGAAGGCGGCGGTGCCCGAGGCGATGAGGCGCAGGCCGCGCCGCCGATCCCGGTAGAGGTGGACCAGGGCCAGGGCCGCGCCGGCCGGCGCCAGGTAGAAGGCCGTCAGCGCGCTGCCCGCGATGGCCACGCCCGCCCAGACCTCCTTCTCTCGATCGAGGAGGTAGAGGCCGAGGCAGAGGAGGAGGAGCCCCAGGTTGACCCCCGTGTGGTGGCTCGAGGCCCGCAGGAGGTCGTGCGCGGAGAGGAAGAGCAGGAGGGTGAGCAGCCCCTCGAGGCGGCCGAGGCGCCGGTGGGCCACGCGCCAGAGCAGGAGCCCCGCGCCCGCGGCCGAGAGGGGGGCGATGGTCTTGAAGAGGAGCAGCCCGGGGGAGAAGAGGAGGGCGAGGAGCGTCCCCGGCAGCAGGTGCACCGGGGGGTGGGCGAAGAAGGCGTCCCGGTAGGGGAGGACGCCCTCGGCGGCCCGGGCGGCGAGGTAGAAGTAGATGTTCTCGTCGCTGGCGGCCGGCTGGAGGCCGTAGGTCTTCAGCAGGAGGAAGAGGCCGAGGAGCCCCGCGCCGGCGAGCAGCTCCGGCTGCTGGCGCCAGGCAGGCCCGGCTCCCCCTGTCTCGTTCTCGCTCATCCGCCCTATGAATACCCCGGAGTGAGCGCTCGTCGTAAGGGAGGTGGCAGGTAAGGTGAGCTGCGTTTGACCCTGCCGGGTCCCTCTGGCTACCATTCGCGGCCGTCACGACTGTTCCCGAAGGAGAAGGAGTCCACCATGCGGCGAGCCGGCCGGAAGGCCCCCATCCAGTTGATCCTGATCTGCCTCGCCCTCGGAATCGGGGGGGTGGCCCGGGCCGAGTCCGAGGGTGTGGACCCGGCCGCGATGACCGCCAAGGAGTACAAGCTCTACAAGGACTACCTGAACGCCCTCGAGGACCCCCGGGTCCAGAAGATGAAGGCGGCCCAGCGTCTCCCGCGGATCGCCCGCAACTTCGGGGTGACGACGCCGGAGCTGAAGAAGGCCGTCACCAAAGGTGAGAAGAGCGCTGAGGGCCTCGTGGCCGCCAACCAGGCCGACGCCGAGAAGGCGCTCAAGGCCAGCGAGGTCGGCGGCCAGATCACCTCCATCGAGCTGGTCGAGGTGGACGGCACGATCGTCGGCTACGTCTCCTGGAACGCCGCCCAGAAGGAGCGCCTGACCCACGACGCGGTCTACCTCGCCCAGGCGATCAGCGAGTCCGCCCCCCTGACCAACGTCTGGGCGATGTGGGCCTGCATGGGCAAGAAGAAGGTCTGGACCGGGATGATCCGGCCCTCGGCCGCCAACCGGATCGACGCCGCCCGCATCGAGGACTTCGCCCAGACCCGCTACCTGCGCCTCTTCGAGGAGGTGCACAACTTCTTCGAGGGCACGCCGCCCGAGAAGCCCAAGCGGGACCCCGAGACCGGCAAGGAGATCAAGGATCCCAAGACCGGCAAGCCCGTGATGGAGCCTGATCCGAGCTGCTGATCACGCCTCCGCGTTCACGCGGCGAAGCCCACGAAAGAGCCCGGATCTCGCCCAAATCGGGGGTCCGGGCTTTTTTTCGTGATCGGATGCAGGTTAGGATCCAACGGATCTCTACTGCCAAGAGGGATCCAGGCACCGCACGCTCATGAAACGCCCGATTCCATTCGGAAAGTACCTCCTCCTCGACCGCATCAACGTGGGTGGAATGGCAGAGGTGTTCTGCGCCAAGGCCTTCGGCGTGGAGGGCTTCGAGCGGGTCCTGGCGATCAAGAAGATCCTGCCGACCATGGTGGAGGACGAAGAGTTCATCACCATGTTCATCGACGAGGCGCGGATCTCCGTCCAGCTGACCCACGCCAACATCGTGCAGGTCTACGAGCTCGGGAAGCACGACGAGAACTACTTCATCGCGATGGAGTACGTGGCGGGCCGCGACCTGCGCACCCTGCTGGATCGCTACAAGGCCGCCGGCCAGCTGATGCCCCAGGCCCAGGGGGTCTACATCGCCTCCAAGATGGCCGAGGGCCTCGACTACGCCCACCGCAAGAAGGACGCCCGGGGTCAGAGCCTGAACATCGTCCACCGGGACGTCTCGCCCCAGAACGTCCTCCTCTCCTTCGAGGGCGAGGTCAAGCTCATCGACTTCGGCATCGCCAAGGCCGCCAACCGCGCGCAGAAGACCCAGGCCGGCATCCTGAAGGGCAAGTTCGGCTACATGTCGCCCGAGCAGGTGCGGGGCCTCCCGATCGACCACCGCTCCGACATCTTCGCGGTCGGGGTCTGCCTCTACGAGTGCCTCACCGGCGAGAAGCTCTTCATCGGCGAGAGCGACTTCTCCACCCTGGAGAAGGTCCGCAACGCCGAGGTTCCGCTGCCCCGGAGCCTCAACAAGGACATCCCCGAGGAGCTCGAGGCGGTCCTGATGAAGTCGCTCGCCAAGGACGTCGACGAGCGCTACCAGAACGCCTCCGACTTCCAGGAAGACCTGATGCGCTTCCTCTTCAGCGACGGGCGCATCTACGGGGCCAAGCAGCTCTCGAGCTTCCTGCGGAAGGAGTTCTCCGACATCATCGACGCCGAGGCGGCCCGGATGGAGGCCTACGCCGCCATCGAGGCGCCGGCGCACCTGGTGCCGGAGACCGAGACCTCTCCCGACGAGGACACCGCCCCCGGCCGCGGGGCCGCGCTGCCGCCGCCGCCACCGCCGGAGCTCCTGCCGGAGGGCGGCGGAGACCGGACGGTGCTCTTCGACGCCGGTGGCGTCTTCGATGGCGACGGGGCGACGGATAGTGGCACCGAGGCGCCGATCCAGCACCAGGCCACCAGGATCTCCTCCCAGGAGATGAAGGTCCCCGGGGTCGAGGACGGCGTGATGCCGCCGGCCCCCGGAGACGACGAGGCCACCGGTGGAGACGAGGAGCGGACCCCGGTCCCGGGGAACGGCGCGCGGGGACGAGCCCCCCTCGGCGACGCCGAGGCGGCCGGGCACGAGGCCGCGGTGCGAGCGCTGGCCGCCGAGGTGCCGGAGGCGCCCCTCCCGCCGCCGCCCCAGGCGGCCCTCCTCGATCAGGCCACCCGGATCACCGACTCCGCCGAGATCGAGGCTCCCGAGGACCTCCCGCGGCGCCCGATCGAGCCCAGGGCTCCGGCGCGCCAGCGCCCGGCCCAGGAGCGGCTGATCACGCCCCAGGTCACCCCCGACGGCGCGCCGCCGGTCGTCGTCCGGGGCGGCAAGCCGCTGAGCGCGGCCCGGCCGACCTCCGATGGGGGCGGCAAGGCCATGAAGCTGGCCATCGCCGGAGGTGGCATCCTGGCGGTGGCCCTGGCCGTCGGCGCCTTCTTCCTCTTCAAGCCGGCCGCGAAGCCCACCCAGCTGACGATCTTCACCACGCCGGAGCTCGGAGTGGAGATCCTCGTGGACGGGAGGGTGGTCGACACCCGCTCGCCGACCCTGGTCGAGGGCCTCGCTCCGGGCACCCACGTGGTGGCCCTGAAGCGGCCGGGAAGCCTGGAGCGCGAGGAGAAGACCTTCGAGCTGGCCGAGGGCGAGGAGCTGCGCGTCGAGCTCGCGTTGGGCGGAGGCGGCCTCGCCACGCCGAGCACGGGCAGCGAGCCGCCTCCACCGCCCGAGCCGACCCCGACCCCGACCCCGACCCCGACCCCCGAGGTGGCCCCCGATCCCGAGGGCGCGACCGCGGAGGCCGGCAGCGAGGGCGGCGAGCCCGCCGAGCCGGGCGGCGAGGAGCCGGGCGCCGTGGCCGCGGGCAGCGAGGGCAGCGCCGAGACCCCCGAGCCGCCTCCCCCGGGGGAGCCCCCGCCGCCGCCGGCCCCGGAGAAGGGGACGGTGGTCATCCGGACGACGCCCCCCGGAGCACGCGTGGAGCTGGACGGGAAGAAGCTGGGCGAGACCCCCTTCGAGACCGGCGACCTGGACCTGGAGGCGGTCCACCGCTTCACCGTCCTGCTCACCGGCCACCGGGTGGAGCGGGTCGAGGTGGTCTTCGACCAGGGGCCCCGCCGGGAGTTCGATCTCGAGCTGACCAAGCTCGAGGCCGACTCCACCGTGGCCAAGATCGAGAAGGTCGCCGAGACGCTCCCGACCCCCAAGCCCACGCCGAAGCCGAAGCCCAAGCCCAAGCCCAAGCCCAAGCCGAAGCCCAAGCCCGAGCCCGAGCCCGCCGGGACGGGGAGCCTCATCGCCATGACCGTCCCGCCGGCGAAGATCATCATCGACGGCAAGGACACCGGTCGCTGGACCCCCGTGCCCCCGAACAAGCCGCTCCAGCTCTCTGCGGGCAAGCACAAGGTCGTCTTCGAGACCTCGACCGGTCAGCGGGTCGAGAAGAGCATCACCATCTCGGCGGACAAGACCGAGAAGGTGATTCACCGGTTCTAGGCGGAAGAGCCGGAACCAAAGAGAAACGCCCGCCCCCCGAAGGGGAGCGGGCGTCTCTTTGTTCGGTCTTCAGACCTCGCCGCTACTTCGCGAGCTCCTCGTCGATGAGGGCCTTGAAGGCGGGGAAGGGCTGGGCGCCGACCAGCTTGCGACCGTTGATGAAGAAGGTCGGGGTGCCGGAGGCGCCGTACTTGCGGGCCTCGGCCTGGTCGGCGGCGACGGCGGCCTTGTAGGTGCCCTGGTCGAGGGCGGCCTTGAACTTCGCCATGTCGAGGCCGAGCTCCCCGGCGTACTGCTCGAGCTGGGGCCGCTGGATGGCCTTCTGGTTGGCGAAGAGCTTGTCGTGGAACTCCCAGAACTTGCCCTGGGCGTTGGCGGCGAGCGAGGCCTCGGCGGCCAGCGGGGCGTCCTGGTGGAAGGGCAGCGGCTGGTGCTTGAAGACGACCCGGACCTTGCCCTTGTACTCGTCCATGATCTGGCTGATCGTCGGGTTCACCCGGCTGCAGAAGGGGCACTGGAAGTCGGAGAACTCGATGATGGTGACCTTGGCGTTCTCCGGACCCTTGGCAGGCGAGTTGCCGGCCTTGATGTCGACCGGCGCGGCGGGGGCCGCCGGGGCGGCCGGGGAGGGCGCCGGGGCGTTCTTGAAGAGCTTGGCGTTGTCGGCCAGCAGCTTCTCGTAGAGGCCCGAGCGGGGGGTGCCGGCCTGCAGGGCGGCGTCGGCCTTCTTCAGCTCCTCGTCGATGATCCGCTTGAAGGCGTCGACGGGCTGGGCGCCGGAGAGGAGGCGGCCGTTGATGAAGAAGGTGGGGGTCCCGTTGGCGCCGACGCCCCGGCCCTCGTTGGAGTGAGCGTCGATCTTCTTCTTGAAGGCGCCCTGGTCGAGGGAGGCCTTGAACTTCGCCATGTCGAGGCCGAGCTCACCGGCGTACTGCTCGAGCTGGGGCCGATCGAGGGCCTTCTGGTTGGCGAAGAGCTTGTCGTGGTACTCCCAGAACTTGCCCTGGGCGCCGGCGGCCTCGACCGCCTGAGCAGCGAGGTGGGCGTTCTTGTGGAAGGGCAGGGGCTGGTGCTTGAAGGCGATGCGGATGTCCTTGCCGTAGCTGTCGGTCAGCTCCTTGATGGTGGGGACCACCCGGGAGCAGAAGGGGCACTCGAAGTCCGACCACTCGACGATGGTCACCTTCGCGTCCGCCGGGCCCTTCACGTGGGCGTCGCCCACCTTCACGTCGCCGAACTGCGGGCGCGCCGGTCGCTGGTTCGGCGCCTGCTGGGGCGGCGGGGCGGCCTTGGTCAGGCCCCGCGCGATGGTGCGCTCGTAGACCTGCGCCTTGGCGACGCCGGTGGCGACGAGCTTCTCGGCGGCGGCCAGCTCGCGGTCGATGACCTCCTTGAAGCGCGGGAAGGGCTGGGCGCCCCGGAGGAACTTACCGTTGATGAAGAAGCCGGGGGTGCCGCTGGCGCCCAGGCGCCGGGCCTCGGCCTGCTGGGCCGTGATCTTCTGCTGGAAGGCGTTCCCGTCCATGGCCGCCTTGAACTTGCCCATGTCGAGGCCGATCTCCTCGGCGTAGCCGTCGAGGTCGGGGCGGGTGAGGGCCTTCTGGTTGGCGAAGAGCTTGTCGTGCATCTCCCAGAACTTGCCCTGGGCGCCGGCCGCCTCGACGGCGTTGGCCGCCGGGCCCGCGTTCTTGTGGAAGGGCAGCGGGTTGTGCTTGAAGGCGATCCGCACCTTGTCGCCGTAGGTGTCCTGGATCTGCTTGATGGTGGGGTTCACCCGGGAACAGAAGGGGCACTCGAAGTCGGAGAACTCGATGATCGTCACGAGGGCGTCGGCGGGGCCCTTGAAGTGGGCGTCGCCCACCTCGATCCGGTAGGTGGGATCGTCGGAGGGGGCGGCGGGGGCGCCGCGGACGGCCTCGGCGGCCGAGGGCGCGGGGGCGGCGGCGACGGTGGGGGTACCGGATGGGGCGGTCCCCTCGGCGGTCATGCGGCCGACGAGAAGGCCGATGACCATCCCGATGACCAGGGCGATGACGACACTCGCGTTCTTCATGCTTGGGATCCTCTCGGAATCAAAACTCTTGGAAAATCAACAGGTTGCACCTGTGCGAAGGTTGGCCGGGCACTGTAGCAGATGGCGCGGGGAGACGGCAAGCCAGGGCCGCCGCCGGCACTCCCGGCAGCGGTGAACCCCGGAGCCCCGGAGGCCATTCCCGGCTCTGGCCGCGCCTCCCGGACCCCCGCTCCGGTGGCGACCCGGAGGCACCCGCTCCTATAATCCCTCCGCTGCCCATGTGTATCTCCCGTCAACACCTGACCTACCTGGTCGACCGCAACGAGGAGGACTACGAGCGGGGGAACATCGGCTACGAGACCCACGTCCGCTTCGTGGACCAGTCCACCCGCTGCGAGACCTGCACCCTCCTCGACAACGGTCGGCAGGGCGACATGATGGAGGAGTGCCGGCTGCGGATCCTGCGCTTCTTCATCGCCGGGCGCCGTGACGACGAGCGCCGCCTCTCCGATCAGGAAGTGGCTGGTTGAGCGAGGCCAGTGAGGGCTCTTTCGTCCGGGAGGTCGACGTCCAGGGGACCTTCTGCCCCCGGCCGGTGATCGAGACCGCCCGGGCGATCAAGGAGATCGCCCGGGGGGAGATCCTCCGGGTGGTGGGTACGGATCGGGGGATGCACAGCGACTTCCCGGCCTGGTGCAAGGCCACCGGCCACGAGCTCGTGGACATGCACGAGGAGGGGGATAGGATCTTCGTCTCGATCCGTCGGCGCCGATAGGGGCGCCGGCTCCACCCGCCGCTGGAAGCCACACCGATGTCCGACCCCTCCGATCGCGGAAAGCCGAAGCTGCCGCCTGCCCATCCGCTGCCCGAGGCCCCCGAGCCCGAGGCGGGGGCCCCGCCGCGCCGCAAGGCCATCGCCATGATCTCGGGGGGCCTCGACTCCTCGATCGCCCTGCAGCACGTGAAGCGGATGGGCTACGAGGTGAAGGCGCTGAACTTCTATACCGGCTTCTGCATCACCGAGACCCACCGCCGGATGGGGGGGCGCCCGAAGGACGGGGTCTATCCGCGCAACGAGCCGCTGCGGGCGGCCGCCGAGTCCGAGACCGAGGTCGAGTTCATCGACATCTCCGAGGAGTACGTCGACGTCGTCACGAACCCCCGCTTCGGCTACGGCAAGAACCTCAACCCCTGCATCGACTGCCGCATCTTCATGCTCTCCAAGGCGCGGGAGATCATGGAGGCCGAGGGCGCGGACTTCGTCTTCACCGGCGAGGTCGTCGGCCAGCGCCCGAAGAGCCAGCGCAAGGAGGCCCTCGCCCTGGTGGAGAAGCACTCGGGCCTCAAGGGGCGCCTCCTGCGGCCCCTCTCGGGTCGCCACCTGCCTCCGGTCATCGCCGAGGAGGAGGGGCACATCCGGCGGGAGGACCTGGCGGAGATGCGGGGCCGGGGCCGCAAGCGGCAGATCGAGTACGCCGCGGCCTACGGCATCGACGACTACCCCCAGCCGGCCGGCGGCTGCTGCTTCCTCACCGACGAGACCTACGCCCAGCGCTTCGCCGACCTCCTCGAGCACCGCCCGGAGCGCACCTACACCACCGAGGACATCGTCCTGCTCTCCGCCGGGCGCTACTTCCGGCTGCCCGACGGCGGGAGGCTGATCGTCGCCCGCAACGATCCCGAGAACAAGGTCCTGGAGCTCCACGGCAAGAGCCAGTGGTTCGGGGACGCCGCCGAGATCCCGGGAGCGGCGGGGGTCTACGAGCACCCCGAGGGCAAGCCGCCGGGGGAGGAGGCCTCGCGGATCATCGCCCACTACGGCAAGGGGCGGGAGCTCCCGGAGGTGATCGTCCGCTGGCGGCCGCCGGGCTCTAGGGTCGGCGACGAGGACTTCCGCCACACGGTCGCGCCGATGAGCCGCGCCGAGATGGACCCCTACCTGATCTAGGGGCGGGGCGCCCGCGCACGTCCCGGTAGAGGCGGGCGAGGCGCTCGGGCGAGACCCCGGCCCGGTAGAGGAGGGGGAAGAGGTTCACCATCAGAGTGTAGCGGATCGGGCCCTCCTGGAAGCGGCGCCCGGAGACCTCGACCCGCGCCCTCGCCCGCCCGATACCGCCGCGGCGCCGCAGGCGCAGGGAGAGCTCGAGGTCCTCCATCAGGGGCTGATGGGGGAAGCCGCCCACCGCCTCGTAGACCTCCCGCCGCAGGAAGAGGCCCTGGTCCCCGTAGGGAAGGGTGGTGTAGCGGGAGCGCAGGTCGGCCAGGTGGAGCAGGCGCTCCATCAGGCGCGAGGCCTCGCCCTCGGCCCGGTGCCAGGTGCGGAAGGCCCCCGCCACCACCCCCGGCCGGGAGAGGACCCGCAGCAGCTCCTCCCGGGCTCCGGGAGGCAGGCGGGCGTCGGCGTGGAGGAAGAGCAGCACCTCTCCCCGCGCGGCGCGGGCGCCGGCGTCCAGCTGCAGGCCCCGGCCCGGGCCGGCCTGGAGCCGCTGGTCGACCGCGAGCCCCTCCAGGAGCTCCCAGCTTCCATCGGAGGAGTGGCCGTCCACGACGACCAGCTCGGCCCCGGGCAGCCGCTCCCGCAGGTGGCCCACCAGCCGCGGCAGGTGCGCCGCCTCGTCGAGGATCGGGACGATCACCGAGAGGGTGGGTGCGTCGGGGGCCGGCATCGCGGCCACGTTAGCGATTGTCGCGCCGGGGCGTAACCTGAAGGGGGTGGAGGAGGTGCCCATGCCCGAGGTCCTGCCCGTTCGCCCCTACGAGAACCGCATCCGCGAGCGCGTCTTCAAGGTGCTCCAGGAGGCCGGGCTCACCGTCGCCGTGAAGAAGGCCATCCCGCCCGGCCTCTCCGACGCCGAGGTCGTGGAGCGGCTCCGGTACCAGCACCCGGCGGTGCTGCTGATCCCCTACCACGCCCAGACCGACGCCGAGGGGAACTCCAGCAACGGGCTGGAGCTGGCGCAGCGGATCGAGGAGCAGCTCCCCCGGCTGGAGCGGGTGCCCATCCTGATGCCCGTCTCGGCGACGGCGATCCAGGGCGTGAGGGGGATGCTGGGCTTCCGGACCCGGCGGGGACCGGTGAGCGTCGCGCTGCAGCGCCGGGTGTTGCTCATCGACGAGGCCGAGCTGGGCGATCCGACCCTGCCGGAGCGGATCCGCCGGCACGCGGCGATGCGCGAGGAGCCGGCGCGCGAGAGCGCCTAGCCCCTCAGGTGCCCAGGCCCACCGGGCAGCTCACCCCCGTGCCGCCCAGACCGCAGTAGCCCTGGGGGTTCTTGGCCAGGTACTGCTGGTGGTAGCCCTCGGCGAAGTAGAAGGGGCCCGCCTCGGCGATCTCGGTGGTGATCTCCCCGTGCCCCGCGGCGCGGAGCGCCTCCTGGTACGCCTCCCGGCTGGCCTGGGCCGCCCTTCGCTGCCGCTCGTCCACGCAGTAGATGGCCGAGCGGTACTGGGTGCCGCGGTCGTTGCCCTGGCGCATCCCCTGAGTGGGGTCGTGCCCCTCCCAGAAGAGGGTGAGCATCGCCTCGAGGGAGGTGCGGGCGGGATCGAAGGCGAGGCGCACGACCTCGGTGTGGCCGGTGCCGCCGGAGCAGACCTCCTCGTAGGTGGGGTTCGGCGTCTGGCCGCCGGCGTAGCCGACCATGGTCACGACCACCCCGGGCGCCTGCCAGAAGCGCCGCTCGGCGCCCCAGAAGCAGCCCATGCCCACCGTGAGGGTCTCGAGGCCCTCGTAGGGAGGTTGCAGGCGGTGCCCGCTCACGAAGTGTGCCTCGGGGACGGGCAGGGGGGTCTCTCGGCCGGGGAGGGCCTCGCCGGGTCCGGGCAGCTGGGTCTTGGCGAAGAGCATGCCAGCAGGGTAGTCCCCGCGCGGCGCGGGGCGAGACATCAGGAGTGGTAGGGCTCGGGCTGCTCCTCGGGCGGGATCGGCTTGATGATCTGGGCGCTCCCCTCGCGTCCGTAGAGCTCGATCGTGAGGGGATCGTCGAAGCGGATGCACCGCACCGTCGCGCTCTCGGCCCGGGCGGGTCGGGAGTCGAGCCAGGCGCGATCGAGGAAGCCGTCGGCCCGGGAGGGATCGTCGATGCCGCCCGCGACCGTCAGGTAGCCGATGCGCAGGGAGGTGATGTTCAGGAAGAAGTGGGTCCCCTGGGAGGGCTCGACCGCGCGGGTGCCGAAGGGCACCTCGATGATCGTGCGCGCCCCGGCGATCTGCTCCCAGTCCACCGGGATCCCGAGGGCGGGGTCGGAGGTGCCCCAGCGACCCGGGCCGATGAGGAGGTAGGGGCGGCCCTCCTCCATGAGCTGGCGGTTGATCCCGCCCACCTCCTGCGCGACCGAGGGGGTGCTGAAGGCGTCGAGCTCGTTGGAGGTGACGTAGACCACGTCCCGCACGTCCCGCATCACGCCGTGCCCGAGGGCCTGGGTCGTCCGGCAGAGGAGCTGCTCGGGCCGCACGTCGGTCAGCTCCTCGGTGCCGTCGGCGAAGGAGCGGGCGATCATCGGGCGGATCTGGAGGAGGGAGAGCGAGGGCGGCTCACGCTTGCGGCCGCGCACGTGCTTGCCGTGGTCGCCGGGATCGACGGCAAACTCGATCTCGACGTCGCCGCCGAGCGCCCGGCGGAAGCGGCGGAGGATGTCCAGCATCGCCGGCGCGACCGGGATGGTCTCGTACTTCAGGATGTTGTTCATCGTGACCACCCGCGGGCCGGTGGCGGTCAGGGTGTCGCGGATCAGGTCGTCGGCGCGATCGTAGACGCTCGCGACCAGCGCGAGGGTGCCGTCCTCCTCCGCCGCGGAGAGGGAGTGGAGGCGCAGGTTCGACTCGGGGCCCGCGCTGAAGTCGACCTCCTCCTGGGACATGTCCAGGGCGTAGAAGGCCCGCTGGGTGCCCTTGGCCATGGAGCTGGCCGAGGCGAACTGGGGCAGGACGGTCGGCGAGCCCGGCGAGAAGCGCAGGCAGGAGCCCCCCGAGACGACCAGGTGGCCCAGCCCGAGGGCCATGACCATGGCGCCGTCCTCCGCCTCCTGGGGCGGGATCGGATAGAAGTTGTAGGACTGCGCCACCCCGGCGAGCTGCGGGTAGAAGCGGTCCCCGTGGCGCCGCCCCACGACCTCCTGGATGACGATGCCCATCTTCTCCTCTTCGGGAGAGTGGGGGGTGTTCCGGAAGTAGGAGCGAGCCGCGGGCGCGAAGGTCGAGGCGTAGACCGCCCTCACCGCGCAGCAGATCTCCCGGAAGCGCACCTCGGGGTCGGGGTGGGAGTTGGGCAGGATCCAGGTGGCGTAGATGCCGGCGAAGGGCTGGAAGCGCGAGTCCTCCAGCAGGCTGGAGCTGCGCACGGCGATGGGGCCGTCGAAGCGCGCCGTCGCCGAGCGCAGGTCCTCCCGGAGATCGTGGGGGAGGTCGGTCTTCAGGAAGTCGGTGACCAGCTCGGCCTCGGTGCCGTTGGTGAGGAGCGAGCTGGAGGTGCCGTGCCGCTCCATGAAGACGTCGAAGGCGTCGGTGCCCAGCATCAGCGCCCGCGGCACGCGCACCTGGATGCCGGGGTAGCGATCGGCCAGGGCCTTGCGCTGCACCTGGCTGGAGAGGAAGGCGATGCCGCGTCCCTTACCGCCCATGGAGCCGCTGGAGAGGCGCAGCACGGCGCCGCCACGCTCGCGGCCGCGGCCGGTGTTGTAGTCGGTGATCATCCCCGCGGCCTCGTCGGCCCGGGCGTTGGCCAGCACCTCGATGAGGAAGGCCCGCATCTCCTCCACGTCCTCGAAGTCCGTGGTCAGGCGAGGACGCACGAGCTCGGCCTGGGGGAACATGCTCCGGGCCTTCAGCCAGAGGGAGAAGTGGTTGTGCTTGGCGTGGTAGGAGACCGACCCGGCGGGGACGTCGCGCAGGGTGCGCTCCATCTCGTAGACGTCGCGGGCGCGCGCGACCTCCTGGCCGTTGGGGAGGCGGAAGACGAAGTCGCCGAAGCCGAGCCCCTCCCGGAGGAAGTTCCGGATCTGGGCCAGGAGCTGGGGCGAGTTCTTGTCGACGTAGGCGCAGCCGAGCTCGGCGGCGTAGTGCGCGTTCTCCTGCTCGGCCGACTGCATCAGGATCGGCAGGCCCAGATCCTCGGCCCGGACCCTCCGCACGAGATCGAAGCCGGCCACGGCGTTCTTCTTCCCTTCCTTGGGGAAGCGCACGTCGGTGATGAGGGCCATCAGGCTCTCGCGGAACTCCTCGTAGAGGCTGATGGCCGCCTCGTAGTTCGTGGCCAGGAGGATCTTCGGGCGCGCCTTCAGGCGCATCAGCTTGTGGAGGGGGTTCACGCCCTCGGCGATGAGGGAGGCCGCGTGGCGCAGCAGCTCCGGGAAGAGGAGGGCCAGGAAGGTCGAGTAGCGGCGGACCGAGTCCTCGACCACGATGATCACTTGCAGGCCGGCCCGCTTGGTGTCGTAGGCGGCGTTGCGGTGGTCCTCGATCAGCTTGATCCCCGACATGAGGATCTGGGAGTTGCCCGTCCACTGGAGGACCGCGTCCACCAGCGGCGGCCAGACCCCGCCCGGGCACTGCTGGCGATCCCCCTCGTCGAAGGTGAGGAGGATGATGGGCAGGGTCTGGAAGGCGCCCTTCACCATCTCGCTGAAGGTGGTCGCGTCCATGTCGGCGAGGCGGACCACCGTCACCACCAGGTCGAAGCGCCGCTCGCGCAGGAGCTGGAGCGCCTTCTCGCCGGTGGAGGTGTGGATGATCCGCGGCGCCTGGGAGAGGTTGAGCTCCGAGTATTGCGAGAAGAGCCGCTCGGTGAGGCGCCCGTCCTCCTCCAGGATGAAGGCGTCGTAGACCGGGGAGACCAGGAGCACCTCCCGGATCCGGTAGGGCATCAGGTCATGGAAGCGGAGGAAGAAGGGCTCGCTGACCGGCGGCTGCGTGGCGTGCTCGGACATCAATCCTAGACGACGCCCTGGTCGATCATCGCGTTGGCGATCTTGATGAAGCCCGCGATGTTCGCGCCGCGGACGTAGTCGATGTAGTCGCGGTCGCGGCCGTGCTCCACGCAGGCGCTGTGGATCGCGGACATGATCTGGTGCAGCCGCCCGTCGACCTCGTCGGCGCCCCAGGAGAGGTGCATCGCGTTCTGGCTCATCTCCAGCCCGGAGACGCCGACGCCGCCGGCGTTGGCGGCCTTGCCCGGGGCGAAGAGGATCTCGGCGGCCTGGAAGACGTCCACGCCCTCCGGCTCGGTGGGCATGTTCGCGCCCTCGACGACGCAGAAGCAGCCGTTGTCCACGAGGGTCTTGGCGTCCTTGCCGTTGAGCTCGTTCTGGATCGCGCAGGGCAGGGCGATGTCGACCGGCACCTCCCAGGGGCGCTTCCCGGGGACGAAGGTCGCGCCGAACTTGTCGGCGTAGGGCTTCACCTCGTCCTTGATGCCCAGGCGCATCACCTTCATGTAGTCGATCTTCTCGCCGGTCACGCCCTCGGGATCGTGGACGTAGCCGTCGGGGCCCGAGAGAGTGACGACCTTGCCGCCGAGCTGGGTGACCTTCTGCACCGCACCCCAGGCGACGTTGCCGAAGCCGGAGACGGCGACGGACTTGCCCTCGAGGGAGTCGTCGCGCATGGCGAGCATCTCCTGGACGAAGTAGGCGACGCCGAAGCCGGTCGCCTCCGGCCGCAGGAGGGAGCCGCCCCACTCGACGCCCTTGCCCGTGAGCGCGCCGTCGAACTTGCGGGTCAGCCGCTTGTACTGCCCGAAGAGGAAGCCGATCTCGCGGCCGCCGACGCCGATGTCACCGGCGGGCACGTCGATGTCCGGGTCGATGTGCCGGTAGAGCTCGTTCATGAAGGACTGGCAGAAGCGCATGATCTCGTGGTCGCTCTTGCCCTTGGGGTCGAAGTCGGCCCCGCCCTTGCCGCCGCCCATGGGCAGGGTGGTCAGGGAGTTCTTGAAGACCTGCTCGAAGGCGAGGAACTTCAGCACGCCGAGGTCGACGCTGGGGTGGAAGCGCAGGCCGCCCTTGTAGGGGCCGATGGCGCTGTTCATCTCGATCCGGTAGCCGCGGTTGACGTGGACCTCGCCCTTGTCGTCGACCCAGGGGACCCGGAACATGATGACCCGCTCGGGCTCCACCAGGCGCTCCAGGATGTTGGCGCTGCGGTAGGCCGGGGTCGTCTCGATGAGGGTCTCGACGGACTCGACCACTTCCTTCACGGCCTGATGGAACTCGGGCTGTGCGGGGTTCTTGGCGACGAGACGCTCCATGAAGGCATCGAGGTGGGTGGACATCGGTCGGATCCTCTGTTGGGCAGGACGGGCGCGGGTCTTGGCCAGCGCCAGCGGGGGGTGGGAGTGAGTCCAGGTGCGGGTACCGTCGTCTCCGAGAGACAGGCTACACTCTCGCATGTGGGCGACCTGGCCGGAACACCGTGGCAGCCACCGCGGTGTGGATTCCTGGAGCAGCCCAGCCCCCTGCTCCGGCTGCCCGCCGGAGCCGTGAGGGAGGCGGGGGAGGCCGCGATCTCGGTGAAGCGGGACGACCTCCTGCCGGGCCTCCACGGGGGCACCAAGGTGCGGAAGCTGGACCTGCTCCTGGCCTCGCCGCCCTTCGACACCGCGGCGGGCTGGGTCTCGATGGGCGCCATCGGTTCGGGCCACGTCCTGGGGCTCGCCGAGGCCGCCCGGGAGCGGGGCGTCCCGCTCACCGCCTACCTCTTCGACGAACCCTACGGCCCGCACGTGGAGGAGAACCTGGCGGCGCTGGCCTCCTGCGGGAAGCGGCTCGGAGCCGCCCTGCGCCTGGTCTTCGTCGGCAGCCGCGCCGGCCTCCTCCTGCGGCCCCCCTGGCCCCTGCTCCGCCGGACGATCGGCGGGGCCGCGGTGGTGCCGCCGGGGGCGACCCTGCCCCGGGCCATGGTGGGCACCGTCCTGGGCGGGCTGGAGCTGGCCCGGCAGATCGACGCCGGAGAGCTCGAGCCCCCCGACCGGATCTACCTGCCGGTCGGGACCGGCGGGACCGCCGTCGGAATCGCCCTCGGCCTGGGGCTGGGGGGCCGGCCGATCCCCGTGCACGCGGTGGCGGTGGTGGAGCACCTCCTGCTCCCGGCCCGACGCCTGCGCGCGCTCGAGGGGCTGCTCCGGCGGGAGCTGGCGGCCCTGGGGACCCCCGGCCTGGAGGGCCTGGAGGCCGCGCCCCTCGTCCTGCGTCGGGGGTACCTCGGGCGGGGCTACGGTCACGTCACGCCCGAGGGGCTGGCCGCCTGCGCCGCGCTCGCGGATCCCGGGGCCCGGTTGGCCCTGGAGCCGATCTACACCGGGAAGGCCGCCGCTGCGCTCCTGGAAGACGCCCGGGCGGGCGCCACCCGGCGGCCCCTGCTCTGGAACACCCACCGCGGCGTGCTGCCGGCGCCCGAGCCCGGCTGGCGCGAGCACCTCCCGCCGGCGCTGCGCGGGCACCTCGCGCACCCCGGCCGGGGCCGTCGCCGCTTCCTCGTCACGGCGGGCGTCGGCGCCGCTGGGCTCCTCGGCGCCGGGCGGCTGGCCTGCACCGGGCGCCGTCCGGGCTTCGGCGACGGGAGCCTCACGGCCCGGGAGGCCACCATCTTCGCGGCCGCGGTGCAGGCCCTCCTGCCCCCGGCCCCGATCGAAGAGCTGGTCGATCGGATCGTCGCGGCGGCCGACGCCTACGTCGCCACCTTCCCGCAGGGCCGCCGCCTGGAGGTGCACGGGATGCTCTTCGCGGTGGAGCAGGCCCCCCTCCTGGAGGGACACCTCTCGCGCTTCTCCGAGCTGCCGCTGCCGGAGGCGTCGGCCTACCTCGCCGCCCTGCGGGCCAGGCCGGACCTCCTGGGGGACGCCGGGCGCGGGCTGCGCGATCTCTGCCTCCTGGCCACCTACACCCGGCCCGAGATCTGGGAGGCCATCGGCTACACCGGACCCTGGGAGCAGCGCCCGCTCGACGCGCCGCCCCCCCTGGAGGCCCGGCGAGGCCCCTACGCGGACTACGCCGACCTGCGCGCCTCCGAGGGGGAGAGCCCGGAGGGGTGGTCGTGATCTTCGACGCCCGCGACCTGCGGCTGCCGGGGCGCCTGGAGGCCGACCTCTGTGTCGTCGGCTCGGGGCCGGGGGGCGCCACCGCGGCGATGGTCGCGGCCGAGGCCGGGCTGCGGGTCGTGGTGCTGGAGGCGGGCGAGCTCGTCACCCCCTCGATGGCCCGGCAGCGGGAGGAGGTGATGCTCCCGCGCCTCTACTGGGAGAGCGGCAGCCGCACCACCCTCGATCGGCGAGTGCACGTGCACCAGGGCCGGGGGGTCGGGGGCAGCGCCCTGCACAACCTCAACCTCATCAAGCGGATCCCCGACGCCCTCCTCGAGCGCTGGCGGGCGGCCGGGCGGCTCGAGCACCTCGGTCTGCCGGTCTGGCACGCGCTCTACGAGGAGCTCGAGGCCCTGCTGGAGGTGAAGGAGATCCCGGCCGACGAGCGCAGCCCCCACAACCTCCTCCTGAAGGCGGGGGCCGAGGCGCTGGGCTGGCGCTCGGGGCCGCTCTCCCACAACCGCACGGGCTGCAAGCGCAGCGGCTTCTGCGAGCTCGGCTGCGCCTACGACGGGAAGAACAACCCCCTGAAGAAGATGGCTCCGCGGATCGTGGCGGCCGGGGGCACGATCCTCACCTGCGTCCAGGCGGTCCGCCTGCGGCAGGAGGGGGGGCGCGCCCGGGGCGTGGAGGCCGTGGTGCGCGCGCCCCTGGGCGGCGCGGTCCTCGGGCGGGTGGAGATCGTGGCCCCCCGGGTCTGCCTCTCGGCCTCGGCCACCGGCACGGCGGCGCTCCTGCTGCGCTCGAGGGTGCCCGACCGCAGCGGGCGCACCGGGCAGGGCCTCCACCTCCACCCCGGGGTCTTCGTGGCCGGCGAGTTCGAAGGGCTGATCGAGGCCCAGAACGGGGTCCCCCAGAGCTGGGAGTGCACCGAGTGGCTGGACCTCGCCTCGGAGGAGGGGCACGGCCTCTGGCTGATCCCCTCCTTCGCCCACCCGGGCGGCGCGGCGACGATGATGCCGGGGGCCGGCGAGGAGCACTTCACGATGATGGAGCGCTACCCGCACCTCGCGGTCTTCTCCGCCATGCTCCACGACCGCAGCGAGGGGAGGGTGGCGCCGGAGGGGGACCTGGGCCTGACGATCCGCTACCGGCCGGGCCGGGAGGATCGGCGGGAGCTGGCCCTCGGGCAGTGGGCCTGCGCGCGCCTGCTGCTGGCCGCCGGCGCCCGCCGGGTGCTGGTCCCCGAGTCACCGGCCCGGAGCTTCGAGACGCCGGAGGCCATCGAGGTGCTCCGGCAGGGCGAGCCCCCGGAGCACTTCCCCGGCCTCACCGCCGTGCACCCGATGAGCACGGTGGCGATGGACGACGATCCCACCCGGGGCCCGGTGGACAGCCGCGGCAAGCACCACGGCCTCGAGGGCCTCTGGGTCGCGGACGGCTCGCTCTTCCCGACCAGCGTCGGAGTGCCGCCCCAGCTCTCCATCTACGCGATGGGGCTGCACGTGGGGCGGCACCTGGTGGCCGCCGGCTAGCCGCCCGGGGTGATCACCACGATGTTCTTCAGGTCCAGGCCGCCCGGGTAGCCGTAGGAGACCGACCAGTCGAAGCCGTAGACGGTGAGGCCGACGGTGCTGGAGGCGTCCAGGCGGTGGGTGCCGTCGAGGACCGGGATCCGGCCCACCTGGTAGGCGGTGCTGCCCACCGGCACCCAGCCGTTGGGCGGGCTGACCGGGATCCCGTCGAGGAGCACCGTGGTGCCGGCGGTGCGCACCACGTTGATGTAGTCCTCCACGAAGGTGGTCGGGGTGATGAAGGAGTAGCTGTCCTTGAACTGCTGCACCGGGATCGCGAGGATCATCGTGGGGTCGCCGGTGTTCTGCTTGCGGTTCGGATCCCCGCCGGTCACCTCGATGCCCGGGAAGAACTGGGCCACCATCACCGGGTGATCCTGATCCTGGCTGGTGACCAGGAAGTCCTCGGCGGTCGCGAACTCGAAGACCTCACCGGCGTTCAGGGTCTGGGCTGGGGCCACCGTGGAGGGCTCGAAGCTCAGGGTCGTGCCGTCCGCCGCCGCCAGGATCCGCCAGACGTCGCCCATCGGGTTGTTCAGGTAGTTGCTCCTCCCGCCGAGGTAGGTGCTGCCCCAGTTGGCGAAGGGGAAGAGCTGCTGCTCGAGGTGGTCGCAGGCCTGCTGGTCGAAGGGCACGAAGTGGCAGTCGGCGCCGCCGTAGACGGCCACCGGCTGGGTCGACTCGATGAGGGAGCCCGAGAGATCGGACTGCGGGAAGTTGAGGTGGTCCCGCCCGCTCAGGGGGTTGGTCGAGCGCACCTCGGTGCCGAAGGCCCGGGAGGCCAGCTGCATCACCTCGAACTGCTGCAGGTCGAAGACCACCGTGTCGCCGGGATCGGACTCGGGGAGCCCGCCGCCGGCGGCGATCGCGCCGCTCAGGCGCACCGTGACGGCGGTCGTCCCCGGCTGGGTCGCCACGATGGAGACCACCGCTGGCAGGTCGATGGTGAAGGGCGGCCGGGGGAAGTCCGGGATCTCCATCTGGATGTGGGGCGCGGCCATCGCCAGGTAGCGCGAGGCCGGCGTGTCGGCGGGGTCGCCGAAGACGTGGGTGGGCAGCAGGAGGGAGGCGTCGTTGGAGTAGGAGTAGAGGTTGCCCCGGATGTGGTTCGAGAGGGGGTTGAACTGGTAGGCGGTGACCGGCACCGAGCTGATCAGCTGGTAGGCGATGGCGCCGCTCAGGGTCCGGGAGGTGCCCGTGGTGTTGTCGTAGGCGTCCAGGCCGTTCCAGGGCAGGTAGAGGGTCGCGAGCTGACCCCCGGCGACGGTGGCGGTGGCCACCGGCGTCAGGTTGCCCGCCTCGAAGACCGAGACCTGGGCGGTGGTGCCGATATTCGGGTTGGAGACGACGACGGCGTACTCGGCCTGGAATTCCGGGTCCATGCCGGAGCTCGAGATGATGGTCGGCCAGTACTCGCAGCCGATGTAGTTGTTGATCGAGGCGGCGGCCTGGCAGAGGTCCACGCACTGGTCGAGGATGCAGGTGGCGCCGCTCGCCGCGCAGGCCTCCTGGATGGTGAACCCGTCGCCGGTCGAGTTGCAGAGCACCAGGTTGTCCCCCTGGCAGCTCAGGGTGTCGGGGTTGCAGCTGGTGATCACGCACTCCCCGACCGTGGGGTCGCAGAAGCCGTTGGTGCAGACCGTGGGGACCCAGGCGGTGCCGGTGCTGTTGCAGACCTGCTGGGTGCTGCCGTCCACGCACTCGGTGACGTAGGGGGTGCAGGCCAGGCAGACGCCGCCGCTGCAGGTGCCGCCGGTGGCCGCGCAGTCCACGTCGGTGGTGCCCGAGCCGTCGGGCAGGCAGGTCTGGGCGACCTCGCCGTTGCAGGAGGTCGCGCCCGGCGCGCAGGCGACGCAGGCCGAGTCCAGGCAGATGGGGGTCTGGGGGTCGCAGGGGGCGCGCTCCCAGGAGAGCTCGTCCGCCGCGCAGGTCTCCACGGTCTGGGTTCCGTCGAGGGCGCAGCGCACCTCGGCCGCCGTGCAGATCGGGGGCAGGGGGTCGCAGCGGCCGGTCAGCAGGTTGCAGGACTCGGTGGTCGCGCAGGTGGTGTCGTCCACACAGGGATCCTGGCAGGCGCCGGCCACGCAGATCTGCGGGTCACACTCCGAGTCCGCGAGGCAGCCCGCGCCGCCGTCCCCCCCGCCACCGTCGACGGAGGCGTCGGGCGTCCCGCCGTCGGCCGTGCCGGTCGGCTCCTTCGGGCAACCGGAGAGGGTGAGCAGACACACCAGACCCAGACACGACAGCAGTTTCATCCCCATCCCGGTACCCTATCAAATCGCCGATGGCTGAAAGCTGATAGCTGACAGCTGACAGCAGGAAACGAGCAACGGCCGCCCCGGAACCTCCGGAGCGGCCGCAGAAGCCGTGAACGGCGCAGAACGCCGATCAGAAGATGTAGTAGCGCAGGCCGGTCCGCAGCGAGCCGCCGCCCATGACGACCGGGAAGGCCAGGCGCTTGAACCACCAGTCACCGCTGGCCTCGCCGACCGCACCGAGGGTGGAGCTGGAGAGGCGGGTGAGGGTCTCGGCGGCGTGGTCCGAGAGGTCGTTCGAGTACACGGTCTTGGCCGCGCCCGAGGAGTTCAGCTCCGCGTACCAGACCAGGCCGAAGCCCAGGTCGATCTGGCCGCCCAGGCCGTAGTTCAGGCCGAAGGTGCTGGCGCGGAAGCTGACGACCTCGTCGAGGCCCTCGGCCGACCAGGCGGCGCCCGGGGTCACCATGTCGGCGGGGTTCGCCTGCTCGGTGTCGACGTGGGTGGTCACCGCGTTCACGTACTGCTCGTCGAGCTGCAGGTGCACGTCGAAGCCGCCGGAGAAGTAGGAGGCGCCGATCCAGCCGTAGAAGAAGGACTGCTTCTTCACCGGGACCTTGAAGCCCAGGCTGAAGGGGATCTCGTACCAGCCCGCGGTGAAGGCGGTGTCGAGGGTGCCGCCGTCGAAGTCATCGGGATCGTAGCCGGCCATCGCCAGGGGGATGGCCAGGGTGGGGGCGGCGCCGTCGGGGGCGGTGAGGTTGGTCAGCACGTTGCCGAGCTGCCGCCGCTGCACGCCACCGCTGAAGGAGGTCACGTAGTTGAAGCCGGTCTTGAAGTAGACGGGCACGCCCAGGATGTCGTCGAACTCGTACTGGGCCGAGAGGCCGAGGTCCGCGCCGAGGAGCGGGCCGCCCAGGGTCGGCTCGGCGCCCAGGATGGTGAAGTCGCTGCCGGTGTTGTTCGAGTTGTGCCAGATGGCCAGGCTGTCCCGGTCGCCCACCACCAGGGTGTCGGTGGAGTAGAAGGTGGAGGCCATGGTGGACCCGGCCAGGTCCACGGTGCCGTCCTGAGCGATGGCCTCGCCGAGGTTGGCCATGTCGGCCTTCAGGCCGATGTTCAGGCCGATCGAGAAGCGCTTCGCCTTGTCGCCGGCGTCACCGCCACCGCCCCCGAGGAGGGCGCGGGCGGAGATCGGCTGATCCAGGGTCGGATCGAGGTAGGCGGGCAGGGGACGCTCGGCGGCCAGGGCCGGAAGCGAGAGAGCCGCGACGGCCGCCACGAGGACGGCATGGACGATGGAACGCAGGTGCGTGGAACGCATGGGGATCTCCTCCTCCCAAAGGGGTGCGGCCGAATACCACGCCCGCACCGATCCTTTAATAGGAAGTGGAACGATCCGTTCCCGGGCCGGGGAGGGCGGGTGCGGCCCGGAATTCGCGGTGTTATCGTACGCCGCGATGAGCGGTGGGTCCCCGATCGAGGAGCGGATGGCGGCGCAGGACCGGCGGGTCCACGTCAACATCGGCCCCACCTGCAACAACAACTGCATCTTCTGCATGGAGGAGGATCGGGACCTGCGCCGGGAGGTGAACTCCGCCCTGGGGAGCGATCGCGTGCGCGTCATCCTCGAGGCCGGCCGGGGCGCCGAGGAGGTCTGCTTCACCAGCGGGGAGCCCACCCTGGTCCGGGACCTGCCCCGCTTCCTCCACTGGGCGCGGCAGCTCGGCTACCCCCGGCGCTCGCTGATGACCAACGGCCGCCGCCTGGCCTCGCCCCGCTACCTGGAGCTGCTGCTCTCCGCGGGCCTGAACTTCGTCTACGTCTCGATCCACGGGCACGAGGCGCGCCTCCATGACGCCCTGACCCGGGCGCCGGGCTCCTTCGAGCAGACAGTGGCGGGCCTCGAGAACCTCCACCGCCGGCGCGGCGACTCGGCGCTCACCGTCCACACCAGCACGGTCGTCAACCGGCGGAACCTGCCCCACCTGGCGGCGATCTACGCCTTCCTGCGGGAGCGGGGCGTCGATCAGGTCGTCTTCAACGTGATGCAGGCCACCGGCCGCGGTGACACCTTCTTCGATCAGCTCTTCCCGCCCTACGCCGAGATCGCCTCCGCCTTCGCCACCTTCCTCGCGGGCTGCGAGGAGAGCCCGGAGGCCTACCTGGTCGACATCCCGCTCTGCGCCACCGAGGGGCTCCCCGACCGCAACCGGGGCTACGTCGAGGCCTACGTGCACTACGAGGCCCACGACCCGCAGCGGGCCCTGGACCCCGCGGCCAGCCGCGCCGCCGGGCGCTCGGGTGCCCCGGCGGAGGGCCTCCTGGAGGTCGCCCGGGCCGACCTCGACGCGGTGGCGCGCGAGAAGCGCGAGGCCTGCGGCCGGTGCCGCCACGACGGTCGCTGCGAGGGGGTCTGGAAGAGCTACCTCGCCCGCCACGGCTGGGCAGGCCTCGAGCCCGTGGGGCCGGCATGAGCGTGCTCCTCCTCCAGCCTCCGCTCTCGATCCACCGCGACTTCGTCGACTACCCCTACCACTGCGACCTCGGGGTGGTTCAGGCCCACGCGGTGCTCGCCGCGGAGGGGCTGGAGGCCCGGGTGGTGGACGCCTTCGCCCTGCCCGGCAGCGGGCTGAAGGAGCGGGCCGACGGGCGCCTGCTCCTGGGCGCGAGCTTCGAGGGGACCCTCGCCGCCGTACGCGCCCACGAGCCCCGGCTCCTGGTCGTGGCCTTCTCGCCCTTCCACCGTCCGCCGCAGCGGGAGCCCCTCCTCGGCTCCCTCCTCGGCGCCCTGCGAGAGCTGCACCCCGAGCTGCCCTTCCTCCTCGCCGACCTCTACCAGAGCGGGCAGCATCACCTGGCGGTCGAGGGGGAGGCCGTGCTCGAGGCCTACCCCGAGGTGGACGGCTACCTGCTCCACGAGGCCGAGGGCCGCCTGCCCGCCCTGTGCCGGGAGCTCCTCGCCTCCGGGCGCCCCACGCGGCGGCGGGCCGAGAGCGGGGGAGAGCACGCCGGCTACGCGCGGCTGCCGCCGCCGTCCTGGGATGAGGTGGACCTCGAGGCCCGGGACGCCTTCCTGGAGCGGGTGGTCGTCGCCCTCGGGCGGGGGAGCTGGGCCTTCCCGGTCGATGGACGGACCCTGCCGGCCCTGAGCAGCCGGGGCTGCCCCTACCGCTGCGTCCACTGCTCCTCGAACCCGGGGCGGGAGCCCGGCTCGAAGAAGACCCAGCGCCGCCTCGCCCCCGAGGTGCTCGAGGCGCACCTCGAGGCCCTGGTGAAGACGCACGGCGCCACCCGGATCGACCTGCTGGACGAGATGGTGAACTTCGAGCCGGAGCACTTCGAGCGGGTGCTCGGGAAGCTCGGCGAGCTGGGGGTCGCCTACGACTTCCCCAACGGGATGCGGGCCGACTGGGTGCAGCCCGCGCACCTCGACGCCATGCGGGGGCGGATCGCGACCTTCTCGGTCTCGGCCGAGAGCGGCGCCCAGCGGGTGGTGGACGAGGTCGTCCAGAAGGCGCTGGACCTCGGGCGCCTGGAGGAGACCGTGCGGGAGGCCCGGGCCCGCGGGCTGCGCACCCTGGTGCACTTCATGATCGGCCTGCCGGGAGAGACGAAGGCCGAGATCAACCAGACCCTCGACTTCGCCCTCCACCTCCACGACGCCTACGGGGTCGAGCCCGCGGTGCAGTTCGCCACGCCCCTGCCGGGGACCGCGCTCGCCGCCCGCGCGGGCGCCGGCGAGGAGGTCGCCGACTACACGCCCCTCTTCCAGCATCAGGCCAGCACGGCGACCGGGGACTTCGACCGCGAGGAGCTCGAGCGCTTCCGCTGGACCTTCGAGCAGCGCCTGCGGGCGGGGCAGGGGCCCCAGAAGGTGATCGTGAACGTCACCTACCGCTGCAACAACCACTGCCACTTCTGTGCGGTGGGCACCCGCAGCCAGCTCGACGGCAACTTCGACCGCCAGCGGGAGCTCCTCGTGCGCTACCACGCGCAGGGGGTGCGCCTGCTCGATCTCGACGGCGGCGAGCCGACCCTCTACCCGAAGCTCCTGCCCCTCATCGCCTTCGCCCGGCGCCTGGGCTACGAGCGGATCAACGTCACCACGAACGGCCGGATGTGCTCCTACGAGGCCTTCGCCCGCAAGCTGGTGACGAGCGGCCTCTCCTCGGTCCTCTTCTCCCTCCACGGGTCGAGCGCCGAGATCCACGGCGCCCAGACCGGCGTGCCCGAGTCCTTCGCGCAGACCTGCCAGGGCATCCGCAACTGCGTGGCCGCCGCGCCGCCCGGAGTGGAGCTGGGGCTCAACGTCACCCTCACCCGGGGCAACACCGCCGACCTGCCCGACCTCGCCGCGCTCGCCCACGACCTGGGGTTGCGCTGGATGAACGTCCAGTTCCTCACCCCCTTCGGCCGGGCCACCGAGGACGCCAGCCCCGACCTGGAGGAGGCGGCGCGCGTCACGATGGAGGTCATCGACGCCTGGCAGGACCGGATGAAGCTGCAGGTGATCAACCTGCCCTTCTGCTTCATGCCGGGCTACGAGCGCTTCCTGGTCGGTGATCTCCTCAAGCTCGAGCGGCACATGCTCTTCGTGAACAACGAGGACGTGAACCTCTACGACTACCTGCGCGAGCAGCGGCACCACGAGGCGCAGTGCGAGGGCTGTCCGCACCGCTGCTTCTGCGGCGGCTTCTACCGCCTCGAGGACACGCCCGAGGCGCCCTGGGAGATCACGCCCGCCGAGGTGGACGCGCCGGTCTAGCCTCGAGGCGGATCGTGTAGGCTGGGCGGCGAGTGTTCGACGGATCCGCAGCTCGCCCGGGCCTCTCGCCCCGGCGCCTCCTGCCGTTGGCCCTGGCCCTCGGCGCCGCCCTCGGCGCCGCCCTCGCCGCGCCCGCGACCGCCCGGGCCTGGACGGCCTTCGTCGAGTGCGGGCCCCTCGACGGGCACTGGCCGGCGCTGCCGGTCACCTACCGCCTCCACCAGAGCGGCTCGGCGGACCTCTCCTTCTCGACCGTCGAGGCGGGGGCCGCCGCCGCCTTCGCCGAGTGGGGCCGGCCTTGCTGCAGCGCCTGGTCGGTGAGCTACGGAGGAACCACCCCCTTCCGGGCGGACTCCTCCTCCTCCCAGCACATCTTCTCCTGGGAGGAGAGCAGCTGGCCGGCGGGCTTCGGGGACGTCAACGGGACGATCGGCATCACGCTGATCTCCTACGACGCCAGCTGCCAGTTCTCCGACGGAGACATCCTCTACAACGGCGTGGGCTTCGCCTGGGTGGACGGCCAGCCCTCCGGCGGCAACCAGGTGGACTACCAGAGCATCGCCGCCCACGAGCAGGGCCACTTCCTGGGCCTGGGGCACACGCCGGACGGGACGGCGACGATGTACCCGGTCTACGACAACGGCACCGCCCAGCGCTCCCTCGCCGCCGACGACGAGGCCGGGGTCTGCACCCTCTACTCGCAGTCCTGCGGAGAGCTCGACTGCGCCAACGGCCTCGACGACGACGGGGACGGCGACACCGACTGCGTCGACGGTGACTGCGACGGCGTGGCCTGCGATGGGGCCGGGCGCCTCTGCGCCGGCGCCCTCTGCACCTGCCCGGGGGGGAGCAGCGAGGGCAGCTGCGTCGATGGGCTCGACGAGGACTGCGATGGCCTGACCGACTGCGCGGACCCGGACTGCGACGGCGCAGCCTGTGGCCCGGGCGCGACCTGCGCCGGCGGTCAGTGCTTCTGTCCGGGCGGCGAGGTTCCGGAGCAGAGCTGCGGCGACGCCCTCGACAACGACTGCGACGGCCTGACCGACTGCGCGGACGCCGACTGCCCCACGGGGACCGCCTGCGGGAGCGCGGGAGAGGTCTGCGCCGCCGGGTTCTGCGGCTGCCCGGAGGCCAGCGAGTCGAGCTGTTCCGACGGGGTCGACAACGACTGCGACGGGCTGACCGACTGCGCGGACGCCGCCTGCCCCGACGGGGCCTCCTGCGGCGCCGCCGGTCGCGTCTGCGGCGGCGGCGCCTGTGGCTGCCCGGGCGGCGCCACGAGCGAGGCCTCCTGCACCGACGGCCTCGACGAGGACTGCGACGGGGCGACCGACTGCGCCGATCCGGACTGCAGCGGTCAGAGCTGCGGGGCCTCCGGGCGCCAGTGCGCGGGCGGCCTCTGCGTCTGCCCCGGCGGCGCGAGCTTCGAGTCGTCCTGCGGGGACGGCGTCGACGAGGACTGCGACGGGGCGACGGACTGCGCCGACATCGACTGCAACGCCTCGTCCTGTGACGCCGACGGCCGGATCTGCCGGGGCCTCGCCTGTGCCTGCCCCGGGGGCGAGGCGAGCGAGGCGAGCTGCGGGGACGGGAGCGACAACGACTGCGACGGTCTGGCCGACTGCGCGGACGCCGACTGCGCCGGGCGAGGCTGCGGCGCCGAGGGGCAGGTCTGCGAGGGTGGGGTGTGCGCCTGCCCGGGCAGCTCCGGCTACGAGGCCTCCTGCGGCGACGGCCGGGACGACGACTGCGACGGCGCGACCGACTGCGCCGACGTCGACTGCAACGCCTCGGCTTGCGGAGCGAACGGCCTGATCTGCCGGACGCTGATCTGTCTGTGCCCCGGCGGTGAGGCCAGCGAGGTGAGCTGCGACGACGGGGGTGACAACGACTGCGACGGCCTCTTCGACTGTGACGATCCGGACTGCGCCGCGAGCGCGGCCTGCCAGGTGAGCGACGGCGGGGTGGACGCGGGCAGCGACGCGGGGACCGACGCGGGCAGCGACGCCGGGACGGACGCCGGCAGTGACGCCGGGACCGACGCCGGGACGGACGCCGGCAGCGACGCCGGCAGCGACGCCGGGACGGACGCCGGCAGTGACGCCGGGACCGACGCCGGGACGGACGCCGGCAGCGATGCCGGAACCGACGCCGGAACCGATGCAGGGTTCGACGCGGGCAGCGACGCTGGCAGCGATGCCGGGGCCGACGCCGGCCAGGACGCGGGAAGCGATGCGGGTGAGGACGAAGGCGAGGGCGAGGGCTGCCAGTGTGGCCAGGGGAGGGGGTCGGTCTTCGGCTCGTGGCTGGTCCTGCCCCTCCTCCTCCTCGCCCGGCGGCGCCGGGGACCAGCCCGCGAGGCGCCAGGAGGAGAGGCATGAGTGAGGCGAGCGGCGGTGAGGCCCGGTGTGCGGCGCACGACGCGCAGGCGGTCGGGGTCTGCACCCGCTGCGGATCCTTCGTCTGCCCCGACTGTCGCTCCCTCGCCGGGGGCGGCGGCGGCCGCTGCCCGGCCTGCAAGGTCGTGCCGAAGACCTCGAGCCTGGCGGTGGTCGGGGTGGTCCTCTCGGCGATCCCCTGCGCCTTCATCTGGCTCGTGGGGGGCGGCCTCTCCATCGCGGCCTACTTCCGGATCAAGAACGACCCGGACGCGCTGACCGGCAAGGGGGTCGCCGTGGCCGGCATGATCCTGGCCGGGATCTGGACCGCCGTGATGGGGGTGGGGGTCGTCGCCGCCATCGCGATCCCCAACTTCGTGAAGTACCAGGGCAAGTCGAAGCAGGCCGAGGCGAAGACCGAGCTCACCCGCCTGCGGGATCTGCAGGAGGCCCACCGGCAGAGTCAGGGGACCTACGCCGGGGACCTGCAGAGCCTGGGCTTCGAGGCCCCCGCCGGGGCGAGGTATGCCTACTTCCTGGGGGAGGGTGCCCCGGCCGGCGTGCCCCACCTCTACCTGCCCCCGGGCCTGGTGACGGGCGCGGACCAGGAGGGGTGGGTGGCCGTGGCGGTGGGCGAGGTCGACTCGGATCTGGTCCTCGACGTCTGGCAGATCGACGAGCAGGGCGACCTGGTGAACCTGCAGGACGACCTCGCCTTCAGCGACCCCTACCAGGTCGAGGCGGGTTGGGCCCTGGGCACCACGCCGGGTGACCCGGAGTAGGGTGGCGTTGTCGCAGGGTGCCCCTGGCGACTACGATCGAAGCGCGTGATCTCTCACCCCCGGAGTCTCTCCATGCGCGCGCTCCGCCTCGTCCTGGCCGCTCTCTCGATCCACCTTGTCGTGGCCTGCGGCGAGAGCGTCCCCCCCCTTCGTCCCGACGGTGGGGACGGGGGCAGCGCCGATGGCGGGGAGGGGGACGGTGGGGTCCCCCCGCCGGCCTGGCCGCAGGCGCTGGCGACGCTGCCGGGGGCCAGCGAGCCCACCCTGACCCGGGCCCCCGACGGCACCCTGACTCTAACTTTCGTGCGCGATGGGAAGCTCTGGCTGCAGCGGCCCGCCCTTGGTGGGACGCCGGTGGAGCTCGGCGCGGCCAGCGGGTTCCAGCTGGAGGTCTTCGCCGCCACGCACCCGACCGAGGACCGGCTCTTCGTCGTCTGGGGGGACGGACACGCGGTGATCGTCACCGACGGCATCCCCGAGGGGCCCGCCTTCCGGCCCTTCTTGAATCAATTCGGCAACGGCGCCTCGCCGCGGGGCGCCGGCTGGCTCCGGCACCGGCCGGTGGTCTTCGGCCAGACGGGCGAGACCTGGGTCGGATCGGAGGTCTACCCCGCGGAGGGCTTCGCCTTCGCCGTCCCCATCGACTTCCCCCAGTACCTCCCCCTGCCGGAGCCACACCCGGAGGGAGTGCTCGACCCCTTCTGGAACGGTTACCACTACTACGAGGAGGCCTTCCTCCCTCACGACCTGGGGAACGGTGAGCTGCTGGTCTTCTTTCCGCACGCGCGCAACACGGCCGCCGATCCCACCGGCTCGCCCACCCTCGCGCGCTGGCGGTACCTCCACCCGGACACCAGCCAGACCGCCGCCAGGAGCTTCTATCTGGTGGGGACGGGCGGTGAGTTCGAGCTCCCCGAGCCGGGCGCGGCCTGGATCCAGCTCTGGAAGCTCGATGGAGATCGCTGGGCCCTGACCTGGGGCTCGAGCACCACGAGCCTGGTCTTCGACGTGCACATCGCGCCGGTGACCCTCGACGAGAACGGCGCTCCGGTGCTCGGCAGCACCTACTACAACGTCTCCTCGACGCCGGGCATGACCCAGAACTCGGACCACGCCATCGTCCGGCCAGTGGGGGACGGCCGGGTCTGGCTGGCCTGGCGCGAGACCGGCTATGGGCCGCGGGCGGCGCTGCTGGACGCCCAGCTGCGACCCACCGCGATCTACGCGCCTGCGGTGGACTTCCCCTGCAACCTGTCCTCCTCCATGGGGGCGCAGGTCGACGCGGACGGGGCTCTCCACCTCGTCGCCGGGCTCCTCCCGGCTGATCAGCTCGAGGTGCGCTACTGGCGCCTCGAGCTGCCCTGAGCCTCCACCTCGATCCTTCGTCACCCGGGACTCCCATGCGCTCCTCCTGCCTGGCTCATTCCACCTCGCTGCTGGCGCTCGTCGCCCTGACCCTGCTCTCCGCCTGCCGGGGCTGTGGCCCCGACACGCCGCCGCCCCCCGATGGCGGCGTCACCCCGCCCCTGGGGCCGGTCTCGGTGCAGGGCCGGATCGTGACCCTCGAAGAGGCCCCCTTTGCGGGTGCCGAGGTGAGCCTGGCGGGCGCGCGCGCGACCACCGACGACGCGGGTTTCTTCTGGCTCCACACGGATCCGGCCGGCCGGCAGGTGCTGGTCGTCAGCGCCGCCGGCCACCTCCCGGCAGAGCGGGCCGTGGACACCGGCGCGGGTCCCCGGGTGAACGCCGGCACGATCCAGCTGATGCCGGTCGCGGCCTCGGAGGCCATCGACGGCGCGGTCGGGGGGAGCCTGTCCGCCGGCCCGATGCAGGTCGAGATCCCGGCCGGGGCCTTCACGGGGCAGGTGCGGGTCGAGCTCGCGCTCGTGCCGGTCGATGATCCCCTCCTGGAGGCCCTTCGGCTCCCCGCGCGGATCCCGACTCCGCCCCGCCGCCCGATCGCGCCCCTCTTCGCCTTCGTCCTCGAGGCCTCCGGTCAGCAGCCCGCCGCGCCGCTGACGGTCAGCGTCACCCCCGACGTGAGCCTGCCGCCGGATCTTCGGGTCCCCGTGGGCCGCTTCGATCGCAGCCTGGCGGTCTGGGTGGACGCGGCGCTGGGGACGGTGGCCGGCGACGGCGTGGTCCGCTTCTCGATCGATCACCTCTCCACCTTCGCTGCGGCGCTGCCGGCGGTGCCCACCGACCCGACCCCCACCCCCGACCTGGACACGCTCTCCCGGACGCCGCCGGTCTTCCCCCCGGGGGAGCCCCGGGTCGAGCCCACCTCCGGGGCCCTGCAGGTCGGGGTGCCGCTGCCGCCCCTCCTCCGGCGCGGCAGGGAGATCGGGCTGACCCTCTTCCACGACAGCCGCACCGTGCTGCCGGCCCTCGAGGTCACGACCCAGGTGCCGCTGGCCGCCCCCGGAGAGATCGTCCTGGTGGAGGCCGCGGCCGCGGTGGGCGACGTCCACATCGAGGCCGTCGCCACCAGCGAGGTGAGTGAGGTTCGGCCCGCCACCGTCACCGCGCTGCTCGAGGCGCCGTCGATCGCCGAGGAGAGCGCCATCGCGGAGGGCGCCGGCACCCTGGAGACCGGCCCCCATCCGGTGGTCGTCGAGGTCGCCACCCTGGAGCCCGCCGCCCTCCACGCCTCCGCCAGCGAGAGCTTCGCGACCCCGGAGCTCGGGCCGGTGGTCGAGGACGCCGGTGGCGCGCCGGTCACCGCCCCCGCGCCGGTCGCGGTGCGGAACCTGACCACCCAGCCGGTGGCCGTGGACGACCGTGGGGAGAGCCCCTTCGGGCCGGGGTGGCACCTGCGCGGCCTGACCCGCCTGATCCAGCCGACCTGCGACCCCCTGACGCGGACCCTGGCCGGCGGCTTCGAACGGCCCGCGAGCGTCTTCGGGGATTCGGGCACCCTCTTCCTGAAGAGGGTGGAGCAGGCCCTGATCGATGCCGGAGTCGAGCCGGAGCGCCTGGCCACGCCGCCGCACCTCGCCTTCTCCGGCGGGGCGCTCCACGTCGCGGTGCACCCGGCGGCCGGGCTCCCGGGGGCGAGCGTCTGGCGGCTGCGCGACGACGGCAGCGCGGAGCTCTTCGCAGGTGGCGGGGCGGATCCCGGCGGCCCTCCCGCCTGCGAGGGCGCCGCCACCGAGCTCCACTTCCGGGCGCTCACCGGACTCGCCCCCGGACCCGGGGAGGATGGAGTGCTCCTCGCCACCGACGACTGCGTCCTGCACGTGAGCGCCGCTGGAGGGGTGACCCGGCTGGCGGGGCGCCCTCCCATCGGTGGGGCCACCCCGGGGCCCGGGGTGTCCGTGGACCAGGTGGACTTCGTCCAGGAGATCGCCACCTTCCACTCCGGCGCCGACGGAACGGTCTGGGTGGTGGAGAGTTACCTCGACGGTCCCTTCATCGTCCGGGATCGCGTCCTCCAACCCCTGCGCATGCGCAGCAACGGCCCCCAGTCGCCTGCCTACGCCATCGATGCGCAGGGCGTGCTGGTCTACCGGCACCACACCGACCCCTGCGTCTACCGCCACGTGGACGGGCTCTCCGATCCCGAGCTCTTTCCCCGCTGCCGGGAGGGCTACCCCTCCGAGCGGCTCGACGGAGCGGTGGAGGAGGCCACCGTCGGCTCGGTGGAGGACCTGAGCTTCGACGCCGTGGGGAACCTCTGGTTCATCGACGGCACCTTCCAGGCCGTCCGCCGCCTCGACCCCGCCGGGCAGGTGATCACGGTGGCGGGGGGAGAGGTCGGCGCGCTGGCCGGGGAGGGGGGCACCGCCGAGCAGGCCGTCCTCGGCCCCCTCTTCTCTCTCACCGCCGGGGCCGCCGGCGAGCTCGCGGTGGCCGGCGCCGGGCCGGTGCTGCATCTCGTGCCGATCGGCGACGAGACCCTCACCGAGCTCGCCTCCGGTGACGGCTCGGTCCTGATCGCCGAGAGCGATGGCACCCACACCCGCCGCCTGCCCGACGGGCAGGTGGAGCGCTACGACGAGCAGGGGCTGCTCCGCAGCCGAGGCCTGCCGGGGGAGCCGCAGCTGGAGTATCGCTACGAGGCCTGGAACGCGCCTTCCGAGGAGGAGCGGTGTGGTCATCCGCCGGCACCACCGAGGCTCACCGAGATCGTGCTCTCGGGTGAGACCCTCTTCTCCTTCAGCTACGGTGGTGGACGCCTCGAGCGGATCCGGGATGCGGCCGGTCGCGAGACCGTCCTGGGCCTCGCCGACGGCCGGCCGGCGAGCATCCTCCCGGTCGAGGGCGCCCACGCCTTCACCTACGACACCGACGGCCGCATCGCCACGCACACCCGGCCCGGTCCCTCCGGGACCCTGAGCCGCTGGAGCTACACCTACGTGGACGGGCGGCTGGTCGCGGCAGAGGTGCCGGGCCGCGGCACCCTCACCTGGTCGCCGGCCAAGGCCGAGAGCACCGTGCTGCCCGACGCGCTCTCGCCGGCGGGGGTCGCCCGGCAGGTCGATGCTCCACCTGCGGTCGGAACCCTGCCCACCGCGCGCGGCGGGGAGGCGCAGATCGCCCTGCGGCCCGGCGCCCTCGACGTCGCGGACGACGAGGGCAACGAGACCGAGCTCGAGCTAGACCCCCTGGGGCGGGTAACCCGGAGGCGGCTGCCCGATGGCAGCGACTTCTCGCTGGTGCGCGACGCCGCCGGGCGAGTCGTCGAGATCCACGACCGGACGACCGACGAGCGGTGGCGCTTCGATCACGATCCTGTGACCGGGTGGCTGCGGTCCCGGACCGATCCGGCCGGCCGGGTCGTCACCTTCCTGCACGACTCCGAGGGACGGATCGTGGGGCGGCAAGATCCCGGGTCCGCCACCACCAGCATCGAGCCGGTGACCAGTGGGGCTGCTGCCGGCCTGCCGGCCCGGGTGGTCGATCCCATCGGCCGCGAGACGCGCATCGAGTACGACCTCCAGGGCAACGCCACGCGCTTCGTGCTGCCCGGCGGCGAGGAGACCCTGGTCGAGCGCGACGCCGTCGGTCGGGCCACCCGGGTCGTGCGTGCCGACGGCGTGGTCGAGCAGAGCGTCTACGATCCCTTCGGTGGTCTGCTGGAGCAGAGCTGGGGAGAGGCGCCGGCCATCCTCTCCACGCGCTACGTACGCCGGATCGCCGGTGGCTGGGAGGAGGTCGGCTCGCGGCTGCCCGCCTCCGCCCTGGTGTCGGCCACCGACCCCGCGGGGCGCGTCTGGAGCTGGACGCGCGACGCCTCCTTCATGCCGGAGCTCCTGGTCACGCCGGTCGAGGGGGAGACCCGCCAGCGCTTCGACGCTGAGGGCCGCCGCACCGGGCGGACCCTCGCCGACGGCTCGGTCGAGAGCTTCACCTACGACGCCGCCGGACGCCTGGAGAGCCGCAGCTGGAGCGGCCCGGCTCAGGGCGCCTCTCTCTCTCTGACCTACGACGCGCTCGGGCGCGTCGAGCAGCTGACCGACCCGCTCCTCACCGAACACCGCACCTTCGCCCCCGGAGTGGGGTGGACCTCGGTCTCCATCGTCCCGGGCACGACCCTCGGCGCGGCCTCCGGCTTCATCCTGCGCCGGACGCGGGTGAGCGCCTCCGTCGAGCGGCAGGAGCTCGGTCCGACGATCTACACCCTCCACCGGGGCTTCGACGACCGGACCGAGCGCGTCGAGCTGGAGTGGCCCGCCGTGCCGGGCTCGACCCGCGACGTGCTCGTCTACACCTGGGATCCGAGCCGGACCCTGATCCGGATCGATCGCGGGAACGGGGTCTCCACCGTCCGGACCCTCGACGCTGCGGGTCGCGTCTCCCGGCAGGAGGAGATCGGCCCCGGGGGCACCACGACCCATGACTACAGCTACGACGCCGCAGGTCGGCCCTCGAGCCGCACCGTCGCAGGGGTCACCCGCGCCTACGGCTACGACGCCCTCGGCCGCCTCGCGAGCTGCTCGGACACTGGAGAGCTCTACGGGTACGACGCCGCGGGCGCGCGGGCCTCGGACGCCAGCGGGAGCTACCTGCGCGATGCGGCGGGCCGGCTGCAGAGCACCGCCACGGCCACCTTCGGCTACGACCTGCTCGGCCGGCGGACCTTCGACGAGCCCCTCTCGGCCCCGGCGCAGCGCAGGCTCTACCGCTGGGGAGAGGGGGGTCGCCTGAGCGAGGTGCTGCAGGGCGCGACCGGCGCCGAGGTCTCGCTCGCGCGCTACGCTCACGACGGCACCGGCCGGCGGGTCTGGGAGGCGGAGGCCACGGGGGAGTGGCGCTTCGGCTACCTGCCCGACACCGACCGCCCGGTGCGGATCCTCGACCCCGCCGGGGTCGAGTGGCACCTCGTTCATGCCCTCTCCGAGGGCGCCTTCACCCTGGCGGTGGGGGACGAGGGCTCCGAGCGCTACGTCCACACCGACCCCTTCGGGAGGGTCATCGGCCTCTCCGACGAGGCAGGCACCTTCGAGTGGATCGACGAGGACTGCTTCGGCCGCCGCCTCTCGGCCCCCGGCCTGTCGGGGCCGCCGGTGGGGCTCCACGGTCAGCTCCACGACCCGGCCACCGGCCTCCTGGCCTCCGGGGCCCGCTTCTACGACCCGGCCCTCGGCGAGTTCCTCTCCCCCGATCCGGCGGGGCTCGAGGGCGGGAGCGATCCCTTCGGCTACGCCGGCGGTAACCCGGTGATCCAGGCCGATCCGGGGGGGCGGCTCTTCTTCGTGGTCGGCGGGGCGCTGCTGGCGGGTGCGCTCATCTTCAACGAGATCAAGAACTTCGCCGAGTCCGAGTCGGTGAAGAAGACCAAGCGCTCGTACCAGCAGATGACCAACCTCGAGGACGACGACGCCCTCGAGGAAGCCGAGCAGGGCCACAAGAACCTCCACCAGGCCTCCGACGAGGGCGGAGAGACCGCCATCCGCTGCACCAAGCGGGCGGTCGAGGCGATCACCGATCCGGTGAACGACGCCGACAGCTTCAAGGACGCCTTGCAGGACGCCGCCGGAGAGCTCTTCTCCGACGACCCGGACAGCTGAACCCCTAGGAGCCGAGACGGGACGCCGGCGTCCTCCGGCGAGCGAGCAGCCCGAGGCCGAGGAGCAGGAGGCCGAGGCCCGGCGTGCCGCGACCCTCGCTGCTGCAGTCGCAGCCGGGCGCCTCGGGGTTGATGGCGTCGCCGCCGTCCGCGGTGCCGCCGTCGGCCGTCCCGCCACCATCGGCGATGCCTCCCCCGTCCTCCGTGCCGGCGTCGGGCGTGCCGCCGTCGGTGGCGGGCGGGTCGCAGTCCGAGGCGCAGTACTCGTAGGCGCCGAGGTCGGGGTTGCCGTCGTCGGGGCGGTGGGCGCTGCCGAGGTGCTTCAGGTACTGCCGCAGCGGAGCGTGGTCGGGGAGGGTGGCGGCGGGCAGGAGCCCGCCAGCGTCGAGGACCTCCGCCGTCGAGGTGAGGGTGAAGTCCTGGCCGGCGAGATCCACGAAGCCCGGCTCGCCGGCGCTGCCGAGGCCCGTGCCATCGTCGGTGATGCTGCCGTTGAAGGGGCTGTGGCTCTCGGTCCAGCCCGCGCTCATCCAGTTGTGGGAGAGGGTGAGGCTCCCCTCCGAGGAGAGCATCGCCAGGCGCGAGCCGCCGGCGGCGGCCCAGACGATGTTGTTCACGGCCTGCGCGTTCTCCTCGTTGGTGGAGAGGCGCAGCAGGGTGGTGTTCCCGCTGCGGGTCGAGATCACCGTGTTGTGGTGGAGGTAGAGGGTGCCCTTCCGGTAGTCGGCGACGGTGCCCGAGTCGCCGCCGTAGTGGATGATCTGGCTGTTGCCCGCGCCGTCCGGTTCGATGAGGACGTTGCCGTAGACGAAGGTCTCCCGGTAGCGGGGATCGTTCACCACGCTGGGGTCGTCCTCGCCGTCGACCAGATCCAGCTGACGGTTCCCCGACTCGATCCAGTTGTAGCGGACCACCAGGCCCGCGGAGCGGTCCTTCAGGTTGTTGCCGCCGGCGCCGTCCCGCAGCGGGCCGTAGTGGTTGTACTGGAAGGTGATCCCGATCGCCGCGGTGTAGCTGTTGTGCTCGTAGATGCTGCCGACGATGCCGTTGTCGAAGATGTGGTTGCCCTCGACGAGGATGTCCTGGGTCTGCCCCTGGTTCACCCCGATGAAGAGGCCGTTGCCCGAGTCGGTCAGCACGTTGTCGCGGATCACGAGGTGCTGGGCCTTCTCGACGTAGAAGGCAGCGGCGTTCGAGGCGTAGGCCTCGGTGGCGCCCTGGTCGTTGGTGAAGGAGTAGGCCGGCCGGACGGAGGTGAGGTGCAGCCCCTCGACGACGAGGTGGGAGGGCAGGGAGTCCGGGGGGCTGTTGGAGCCGCCGACCTTGATGAGGCCCCTCGGCTCGTTCCAGAAGTTCAGGGCGGGGGGGGTGGTCGCGTTCTCCCCGCTGATCACCGGCCGCTCGCCGCCCGGGCCGCGCACCCCCCGGATCACGATCGGCCGCTCCGCCGTGCCGCTGCGGCCCAGGACGATCTTCTCCCGGTAGGGATCGGCCTGCCAGTGGATCTCCACCAGGTCGCCGGGCTCCAGGGACTCCCAGGGCACCTCGGCCAGGGTCGCGAGGGGCTGCCCCGGTCCCACCGAGTAGGTGGCGGCGCCGGCGAGGCCGGGCGCGGCGCAGAGGGCGAGGAACGAAGCGGCGGCGATCGTGGTCCGGACTCTCATCGAGAGGAATCGTACCCGCTTTGGGTGGTTGTCAGGATCGCGGTGGCACCGGAAGGAGGAAGCGCATGAGCGGCGGCAAGATGTTCGGAGTGACGATGGGGGTGCTGCTCGGGCTGCTCTCGATCGCCTCGGCCTGCGCCTGGGCGACGATGATCCGGATGCCGGGAGAGGGGAGGCCCGAGGCGCTGCCCGAGCCCGAGCCCGCCGCGGTGGAGCGCCTGGTCGGGGCGGTGCGGCACCTGGCTGGTACCCTCGGGGAGCGAAACCTCGGCGATCACCCGGAGGCCCTCGCCGGGGCCCGGGACTGGATCCGGGCGGAGTTGGAGGCCGCGGGGCTCGAGGTCACCCTGGAGCACGTGCCGCCCTTCGACGAGGACGTCGGCAACCTGATCGTGGAGCTCCCCGGAGAGCGCAGTGAGGTCGTCCTGGTCGGCGCCCACTACGACAGCGTGCTGGGGACCCCCGGCGCCGACGACAACGCCTCGGGGGTGGCGGCCCTGCTGGAGCTGGCCCGGCGCTTCGCCCGCAGGCACGCCGAGGACAGGCCCGCCCGGACCCTGCGCCTGGTGGCCTGGGTGAACGAGGAGCCGCCCTACTTCAAGGAGCCGACCATGGGCTCGCTGGTGAACGCCCGGAACGCCGCCGGGCGCGGTGACCCCCTGCTGGCCGCGCTCTCCCTCGAGTCGATCGGCTACTTCGACCCCGGGAAGGGGAGCCAGCGCTACCCCTTCCCCCTCTCTCTCTTCTACCCCTCGCGCGGGGACTTCCTGGCCTTCGTCGGCGACCGGGACTCCGAGGCGCTGGTGCGCCGCTGCGTGAAGGTCTTCCGGGAGCGGGGGACCCTGCCCTCCGAGGGGGCCGCCCTGCCGGGCGAGATGCCGGGGGTCTCCTGGTCCGACCACTGGTCCTACTGGCAGACCGGGGTGCCGGCGGTGATGGTCACCGGCACCGCGCCCTTCCGGGATCCGCACTACCACGAACCCACCGACACCCCCGACAGGATCGACGGCCGGCGCCTGGCCCTGGCGGTGGACGGCCTGGAGGCGGTGCTCGAGGACCTGCTGGAGAACTAAACCAGAGATCATGATTCCCGAACAGCGGATGGCGCCGCGGACGTGCCCGGATGCAAGGAAGGGTGAGGGAGCCTAGCCTTAGCTAGGTGACCGAGGCCTGACGCCGCAGGCGGGTGCGGCCTGCAAGCCAGGCGTGATCGGGAATCGTGATTTCTGGTTTATGCGGACCGATCGAACCAGCCCCGCGCGTCGCGCTCGCGCTGGTAGGCGAGGAAGTCCGCGGTGGGGTGGAAGGTGTCGCGCCACTGCAGGCCACCCCGCCGCCAGCCGAGGATCGTCCCTTGGAGGCTGGCCCAGACGAAGATCGCGGCCCCCACCGGCCAGAGCAGCCCGGGCCAGGGGGGCTGGGCGTTGCGGTGGAGGAGGCCCATCGAGAGGAGGGTGACCGCGGCCTGCGTGGCGCCGCCGAGGGCCGCGAGGGCGGGCCTCCCGGTGGCCAGCGCGATCCCCGTGAGGAGGAGGGGAGAGAACCAGAGGGCGAGGGCGCCGAGGGTGGCCGCGAGGCCCTGGGCCAGGCTGAAGTTGGCGGAGACCGCCCAGGCGTTCTTCTCCGCGCCGCGGACGAAGGCGGCGGCGCTCCGGTAGATCGCGACCCGCACCGCGCCCGCGCCGTCCACGATGGTGCTCTTCGCCCCGGCGGCCTTCAGCAGCCGGCCGAGCATCAGATCGTCGGCGACCTCCATCCGCAGGGCCTTGAGGCCGGGCGAGCGCTCGAGGGCCGCGCGCCGCACGAGGGTGAAGGCGCCCACGCCCACCCCGTGCGGGTGCGCCGGATCCTCCACCGCCCGCGGCCGCATGCCGGGGTAGAGGAGCTGGAGGAAGCAGGCGTAGATCGTGCCGAGCACCCAGGAGCGGGCCTCGAAGGTGGGCAGCGCGGAGAGGACCTCCCAGCCCTCGCGCTCGCAGGCGGCGACCGCTCGCCGCAGGGTCTCCGGGCTCACGACCACGTCGGCGTCCGAGAAGAGGAGGTAGTCGGTGCCCGCGGCCTCGGCGCCGAGGCGCAGGGCGTTGAGCTTCCCCAGCCAGCCGGGGGGCAGCTCGCGGTTGTGGATCACCTGCAGGCGCTCGTCCTCGGCGGCCAGCGCCCGGGCGATCTCGCCGGTGCGGTCGCGGCTTCGATCGTCCACCAGGATCACGCGCAGGGCGGGGTAGTCGCTGGCGAGGCGGGCGCGAAGCGCCTCCTCCAGGCCGGCCTCCTCGTCGCGGGCGGCGCAGATCACCGTGAGGCCCGGGAGCGCGGCCTCCGGCGGGGGCAGGGGCAGCTCGACGAGCCGCCGCGTCTGACGGGCGGTGCGCAGGGTCGCCGCCGCCACGCCCCACCAGGCCAGGCAGACCAGCGCCAGACAGACGAGGAGCACGCTCACGGCTCCGAGCCTATCCCAGGTGCTCGCCGGAGCCCTCCGCTTCCGGGAGGGGGCGCGGTAGACTGCCGCACCAACTCGGGAGGGAAACGATGCCGACGCTGCTGCGCCCGCTCTCCATCGTGGTGCTCACCCTCGCCGCGGCCTGGCCACGCGCCGGGGCGGCCTCGACGCCGGGCTACGTCCCGCGCCTCGCGCTGCCCACCCTCGAGGCGCCCGCAGCGCCGGTGCGTTTGCGCCTGCTGGCCGAGGAGCGCTACGACGTCGCGAAGCTGAACGACGGCACGGTGCTGGTGGGCAAGATCATCCGGGAGAACGAGGTGGGGGTGGTCTTCCGGACGGCCGACGGGAAGACCCGCCTCATCAAGTACGAGGAGCTGGCCGACCTGCAGTCGACGAAGCCGGCGGCGGCCTCGCCCGGGCCGCCCGCCCACGCCACCCCCGGGGTGCCCCCGCCGCACGCGGCAGGGAGGGGGAGCCTGACGCCCCAGCAGGCGGAGCGGCGCCGGATGCTGGCGGCGGAGCGGGACGGGCTGGTCGAGCAGCGGGCGAAGATCAGCCTCCTGCCCTCGACCCTCGGGCTCATCGGCGGCCTCGCCCTCATCGCCGTCTCCCCCCTGCTGGTGAACAACTCGACCGAGCTGACGGCGCTCATCGTCTGCGGCGGGCTCATCGCCGGCCTCGGCGCCCTCGGCCTGATCTTCAAGGTCATCGGCCGCAGCCAGCTGGACCGGCAGATCCGGGAGAAGAACCGGGAGATCCAGAAGCTCTACCCCGAGACCACCCGGGTCCCCGCGCCCCTTCCCGTCGGCGGCTTCGAGCTCGCCCTCGTCGCCAACTTCTAGGAGGCTCTCGATGAAAGGTGTGGTGTACGGACTCGCGGGTTTGCTGGGGCTCCTGGGCCTCGTCTTCATCGCCGGCGCCCAGGGGCTGGTCGCCCGCTACGTCCTCGGCGCGGTCCTCCTGGTCGCCGGCCTCACCCTGGTCGCGGTGATGCGGCTGCGGCCGAGCCAGACGACGATCACCCAGAAGATCGACCTCTCGGGGGACGTCGCGGTCGAGCGCCTGGTCTGCCAGCAGTGTGCGGGGATGCTGGACGCCTCCTCGGTGCGGGTGGAGGCCGGCGCCATCTTCGTGGCCTGCCCCTACTGCAAGGCGGCCTATCAGATCGAGGAAGCCCCGAAGTGGTAGGCGCGGGCCTGGCCCTGGCGGGCCGCCGCCTGCGAGAGGACCTCGCCGGCTTCGGACGGGCGCTCGGGCTCGGCCGCGCCGCGCCCCCGCCCCGGCTCCGCGTCTACCGACGGGAGCGCCACGGCGGCCACACCACGCTCCACCTTCGGCGGCAGTCGGGGGGTGGGGCGCTCCTCTTCGTCGACGCGATGGAGGTGATCCACCTCTCGCCCACCGCCGCGCACCTCGCCTCCCTCGTCCTCGAGGAGGTGCCCGAGGCGGCGGCCCTCGCCGAGCTGCGCCGGAGCTGGCGGGGCGCGCCCGGGGCGCGGCTCCGGGACGATCTCCACGCCATGCGGGCGCGCCTCGAGCAGCTCTCCGATCCGCGGACGGCCTGCCGCACCTGCGATCTTCCCGCCGAGCGGCTGCCGGTCTTCGGCCAGCGGGGAGACGCCCCCTACAAGGCGGACCTGGCGCTCACCTACGCCTGCAACAACGGCTGCCCCCACTGCTACAACGACCCCGCGCACTTCGATCGGCCGCCGCTCTCCGCGGCCCGGTGGTGCGAGCTCGTGGATCGACTGGCCGAGGTGGGCGTGCCTCACCTGATCCTGACGGGCGGCGAGGCGACCCTGCACCCGGGGCTGGTGGAGATCGTCGCCCACGCCCACCACCGGGGGCTGCTGGTGGGGCTGAACACCAACGGCCGCCGCCTGGGGAGCGGCGCGGCCGGCCGCGCCCTGGCCCGGGAGCTGGCGGCCGCGGGGCTCGACCACGTGCAGGTCACCCTCGAGAGCCACCGGCCCGAGGTCCACGACGCGATGGTGGGCGCGCGGGCCTTCGAGCAGACCGTGGCCGGGGTGGAGGCGGCCCTGGCGGCCGGGCTCTCCGTGCTCACCAACACCACGCTCACCCGGGCGAACGCGCGAGAGCTCCCCGAGACCCTCGACTTCCTCGCCGGGCTGGGGCTCCAGGCCGTGGCCCTCAACGCGATCATCCACGCCGGGGGAGGCAGCGCGAACCCCGACGCCCTCCCGGCCGGGGCGCTCGCGCCGATCCTGGTCGAGGCCCGGGAGCGCAGCCGCGGCCTGGGCCTGCGCCTGCTCTGGTACACGGTGACCGACTACTGCGAGCTCTCCCCGGTGGAGCTCGAGCTCGGGCCGAAGCGCTGCAACGCCGGCGAGTACTCGGTCTGCCTCGAGCCCGACGGCGAGGTCCTGCCCTGCCAGAGCTACCCGGCCTCGGCGGGCAACCTGCTGCACACCGAGTGGGAGACGATCTGGGAGAGCGAGCTCTTCCGCTCCTTCCGCGAGCGTGAGCTCGACCCCGGGCGCCTGCCCGAGAAGTGCCGCGGCTGCCCCGACCTCTCCCTCTGCGGGGGGGGCTGCCGGCTGGAGCACGAGGCGCGGTCGCGGGGAGAGACGAGCGAGGCCTGCGCGGGCTGTGGTGGACGATCGAGCGGGGCGAGCGCGCTGGTGCAGCTCGCGGCGCCAGGAGGTGGACGATGGGGATGAAGTGGATGCAGCGGCTCCTCTGGCCGACGGTCTCGGGCGGGACCCCCGAGCCGGGGCTCTACCACTACCGGGAGGAGCGGGACGGGCGGGTCCGCCGCTACCACCTGCGGATCGACGCCGACGGCGCGGGCGTCCTCACCGTCGATGCCCGGGGTCTCTGCCGCCTCTCGCCGGTCGGCGTGATGATGGCGCAGGGGCTCCTCGGCGGTGAGGCCCCCGCGAGCCTGGGGGCCCGCGTCGCGCGCGCCTTCCGGGGGAGGAGCGTCGATGCCATCCACGACGATCTGCGCGACCTCCAGGCCACGCTGAAGCGGCTCTCCCTGGGCCGGGCCGGCGCCGTGCGCGATCTCGACGGGATCGGCGCGAGCCCCTTCGCCCGCTCCCTCTCCGCGCCCCTCTGCGCCGACGTCGAGGTCGGCACGCTCCAGGCGGGCCGGGCGGTGGTCGATCGCCTGCGGGCGATCGGCGTCCCCCAGGTGGTCTGGGTGCTCGGCGACGAGCCCGCCCCCGAGCACCTGCCCGAGCTGGTGGAGCGGGCGGAGGATCAGGGGCTGATCTGCGGCCTGCGGACCCGGGCGAGCGCGCTGCCCCTGGCCCTCCTCGAGCGGGCGATCGAGGCCGGCCTCGACCACCTCGATCTGCTCTTCCTGCCCGAGGCCGAGCTGCACGCGGCCTGGCTGGGGGAGGGGGACCGGGAGGCCGCCGGGCGGAACCTGGCCCTCGCCCGCGAGGCCGAGATCGGCGCGCCGGCCGTGGTCGCGCTGCGCCCCGGCGAGGACGAGCCGGCCGCGGCCATCGAGGCTCTCCGGAGCTTCGGCTTCCGCCAGGCGGCCTTCCACGCCCTCCTCGACCCCGAAGGGGAGGCCGGGCGCGCGCTGCCCCAGCTGGCGGTCGACCTCGAGGAGGCCCTCACCGCCGCGGGCTTCCCCGGCCAGTGGGGCCCCCCCCACGCGGTCCCCGCCGCGGCCCACCCGAAGGCGGCCCGCCGGGGCCCCCGGACCGTGGGGGAGGTGACGGTGCGGGTCCTCGCGGGGGGTGAGATCCTGCCACCCACCGGGGCGCCGAACCCCGTGGGCAACCTGCTCGGGGAGAGCTGGGCGCGGCTCTGGCAGGCCCCGGCCTTCACCCCCTGGCGAGAGGCCAGCGAGGCCCCCGAGCGCTGCCCCACCTGCCCCGGCCTGGAGATCTGCGAGGGCGGCTGCCCCGCGGAAGCCGGGAGCTGGGCCAGCAGCGGGGAGGTGAGGTCATGAGGCGCCTCCTCCTCCTGCTGGTGCTCCTCTCCCTGGCGCGGCCGACGGCGGCCGAGGCCCTCTACGCCTTCGAGGTGAACTCGGTCGAGTTCCAGGCGACGGTCCTGCCCGACGGCGACGTGCGCCTGCGCTACGACATCGTGTTCACCAACCTGCCTCATGCGGAGGCCATCGACGTCGTGGACGTGGGGATGCCCAAGCCGGGCTACTCCATCGGCTCGATGATCGGGTGGCTCGACAGCAACGCCCTTCACGACATCCGGCCCTCGACCTATGTCGATCCCGGCGTGGAGGTGCACCTCGGATACTGGGCGATCCCGCCGGGCGCCACCCGCACCTTCTCCTTCGAGGCCTCGGTCACCGACCTGGTCTTCTCGGACACCACCGACGACGAGCTGGCCTCCTTCCAGATCACGCCGACCTGGTTCGGTGATCAGTTCGTCACCGGGACCACCGATCTGAAGATCGCCGTCCACCTCCCCGAGGGGGTCGACCCCGAGCGGGTGCTCCACCAGGGGGTGCCCTTCCAGGCCCGGGCGCTCTTCCAGGACCACGCCGTCGCGACCTGGCACTTCCCGGCCACCCGCTTCACCGGCCCCCACAAGGTCGGCCTCTCCTTCCCCCGGGACGTCATGGAGCCGGGCGCCGTCATCGAGATGACCCTCTGGGATCTCTTCTGGCTCTGGTGGGTGGGCAACGAGACGGTGCGCGGGGTGATCGGCGTGGTCCTCGCCATCCTCCTCCTCGTCTTCTTCCTGCGCTTCACCGGCATGACCGGCTGGACGGTGATCGTCATCGCCCTGGGCCTCGGGACCCTCTTCTACGTGACCCGTCCGGGCTTCGCCCTGGCGATGGTCTTCGTCGTGCCGCTGCTCTGCTTCCTGATGGAGCGGGCGCTGCGCAAGAAGCGGCGCGACTACCTGCCCCCGATCGTCAGCGTGGAGGGAGGGGGCATCAAGCGGGGCCTCACCGCCCCGGAGGCCGCCGCGCTCCTCGAGGTGCCGCCGGGCAAGGTGCTCACCCTGGTGGTCTTCGGTCTGCTCAAGAAGAAGATCATCAGTCAGCTCCGGGCGGATCCCCTCAAGGTCGAGGTCGAGGGGCCCTACAAGCGCGACCCGAAGAAGCGCCGGGCCGCGGCCGCCAAGGCCGGGGTCGTCCTCCACACCTACGAGCACGCCTTCCTCGACGCCATGCAGGAGGGGGACGGACAGGACCTCAAGGAGATCTCCTTCGGGCCGGCGATGAAGGAGCTCTTCCAGCACGTGGCCGACCGGGTCTCCGGCTTCGACGTGAAGGAGACGAAGGCCTACTACCAGTACATCGTGAGCAAGGCATGGGCCCAGGCTCAGGGTCTGGGCGAGATCGAACAGCGCACCGCCGCGGTGGACCGTGACCTCGAGTGGCTGCTCCTCGATCCCGACTACGACGGTCACTTCGGGCACTGGCACCACCACGGCTACCACTACCGCCCGGTCTGGGCCCGCAGCGGGGGCCTCGGGGATCTGGCCGGGGCCGCGGCCTCCGGGGGCGGCGATCACGTCCCCAGCGTCTCGGACATCACCGGCTCCTTCTCGGGCTGGGCCGAGGGGCTGGCGAGCGACGTGGCCTCCGCCGTCCTCCCCGGCGAGAGCGGGGGAGGGGGCTTCGTCGACCTCTCCGGGATCGACCGCACCACGGGCGACATCTTCGAGGCCCTGGCCGAGTCGGGCGGCAGCGGCGGAGGCGGAGGGGGTGGCGGCTGCGCCTGCGCGGGCTGCGCCTGCGCCTGCGCCTGCGCCGGAGGGGGGCGTTGAGCGAGGCCGGCGGCGACCACCCCTCGCGGCCGGAGGCCGAGCTGCAGGCCCACCTGGCCGACGCCCTCTATGGCCTGCGCAGCCGGGCCCTGCGGCGGCTCTCGCTGCCCACCCTGGGGCCGGTCCTCGATCTGGGCTGCGGCCGGGGGCGGGTCAGCGCCGAGCTGCGGCGCCGCTGCCGGGGGCCGGTCGTCGCCCTCGATCTCGACGCCGGGATGGCGCGGGAGGCCGGGGCGCCCTCGGTGGTGGGGCGGGCCGAGGCGCTGCCCTTCACCGACGGCCGCTTCGCCCTGGTCTTCGCGCAGCTCGCCTTCCTCTGGTTCGAGGATCTCGAGGCGGCGCTCGACGAGGTGAGGCGGGTGCTGCGCCCCGGCGGGGTGCTCGTCGCCCTGGAGCCGGACTACCCCGGCCTGATCGAGAGCCCCCCCGAGCTGGGCCTGCGGGAGCTCTGGGTGGCGGCCCTGGAGCGCGCCGGCGGCCGACCGGCGGCCGGGCGGGAGCTGCACGCCGCCCTGGCGCGGCGCGGGGCCCGGATCGAGGTCGATCTCCTGGGCGGACCGGGGCAGGATCTCGAGGCCGGCCTGCGCCTCCTCGAGGGGCTCCGCCTGCGGGGCGAGGAGGAGGACCGCCTGCGGGCGGCGCGCGCCCACCCCCTGGTGGCGGCCGGGCGGGCGATGGTGCACCTGCCCTTCCTCGCCCTGAGCGCCCACCTCGACTGAAGCGGCGGGCGCCTCTTCGGGGTCGCCGTTGCGCGGGTGAGCCCCTCGTGGCAAGAGGGGCCGATGGCCCAGGGCGAGCGCAGACGATTCCGGATCCCCGTCGACATGGGGGACATCGTCGAGCGCTTCAACCTGGCCCGGACCTGGCATTGGTTCGGCATGGCGGGCCTCGTCGGCGTCGCCGGCGGGCTGGCGGCGCTGCTCTTCCACTGGCTGGCCGAGAAGGGGACGCTCCTCTTCTGGGGCTTCCTCATCGGCTGGGCGCCCACCGGACCCGGTGGCGAGCCCTTGCCCTTCAGCACCCCCGGCGCCGAGCCGAGGGAGCTGATGCTGGTGGTGGTGCCGGCGGTGGGCGCGCTGCTCTCGGCGCTGCTGGTCTATCGCCTCGCTCCGGAGGCGGCCGGCTCGGGGACCAACCAGGCGATCATCGCCTACCACCAGCACCGCGGGCAGATGCGGCGACGGGTCTCCTGGGTGAAGATGCTCGCCTCGGTGCTGACCGTCGCCTCCGGCGGCTCCGCCGGCCGCGAGGGTCCCATCGCTCAGATCGGCGGCAGCCTCGGCAGCCTGGTCGGGCGGGTCTTCTCGCTCTCCGAGCGGGACCGCCGGATCCTCGTGATGGCCGGCGTGGCGGCCGGCATCGGCGCCATCTTCCGCGCCCCCCTGGCCGGCGCGCTCTTCGCCGCCGAGGTCCTCTACAGCGAGCCCGACATCGAGTCCGAGGTGGTCATCCCCGCGCTGATCTCCTCGATCGTCTCCTACTCGATCTACTGCTCGGTCCACGGCTTCGGCCACCTCTTCACCGGCACCCAGGACTTCGCCTTCGAGGAGCCGCTGGCGCTGATGCCCTACCTGGTCCTCGGCTTCGTCGTGGCCTTCGGCGCCGTCGCCTTCGTGGTGGTCTTCGAGACGACGACCCGGATCTTCACCCGCCTCTCGATCCCCCTCTTCCTCAAGCCCGTCATCGGCGCGGCCCTCACCGGTGCTCTGGGCCTCCTGCTCTGGAAGGTGACCGGGGACCTCGACGCCCTCGGCGTGATGGGCTCGGGCTACGGCCTGCTGCAGCGGGCGATGAGCAGCTCGGGGGTCATCGGTCCCTCGATGGCGGTGCTGGCGCTGGTGGCGGTGGGTAAGATCGTCACCACCTCGATGACCGTGGGCTCGGGCGGCTCGGGCGGCGTCTTCGGTCCCTCGGTGGTCATCGGCGGCGCCCTCGGAGCGCTGGTCGGGACCTTCTTCCACGCCGTGTGGCCGGACGTGGTGCCCGAGATCGGTCCCTTCGCGATCGTGGGCATGGTGGGCTTCTTCGCCGGGGCCGCCAACACCCCGATCTCCACCCTGCTGATGGTGGGGGATCTGACCGGGAACTACTCCCTGCTGATCCCCTCGATGCTGGTCGTCTCGATCGCGCTCTTCATCGGCCACCGCTGGACCATCTACCCCGATCAGGTGCGCACCCGGGCGGACTCTCCCGCCCACCGGGGCGAGTTCATGATGGACGTGCTCGCCGATCTGAAGGTGAGCGAGGTCTACGATCCCGGGCGCGAGGTCCACACGGTCCACCCCGAGACGCGGCTGAAGCCGATCATGGACCTCGTGGTGGGCACCCACCAGCAGTACTTCCCGGTGGTGATGAACGAGGACCGGCTGGTGGGCATCTTCTCCCTGAACGACCTGCGGGAGGTCCTCTACGAGGAGGGGCTGGCCGAGCTCGTGGTGGCGCAGGACATCGCCACCAACCAGGTGCTGACGGTCTGCCCGGACGACTCGCTGAGTCGCGCGCTCCAGCTCCTGACGGTGAAGAACATCGACGAGCTCCCGGTCATCGCGGACGAGGAGAGCTCGAAGCTGCTCGGGGTGCTCTCGCGCCGCGACATCATCGCGGCCTACCACCGGCGCCTGGCCGAGATGGAGAAGCGCTAGGGGCGCGAGGAGCACCACGGTCGTGAAGCAGGAGCCAGAAGTACGCGGATCCGGGGAGCTCCGGGGGAGGGCCGGGCTCGGCCGCTTCCACGTCCCCCGGGACCTCGGCGGCTTCATGGAGCGCTTCAACCTCCTCCGGATCTGGCACTGGTTCGGGCTCGCCGGCCTGATCGGCGTCGTCGCCGGGCTGGGCGCGCTCCTCTTCCAGTGGATCACCGAGTACGGCCTGCTCCTCTTCTGGGGGCTGATCGTCGGCTACGTCCCGGCGGGACCCGGGGGCGAGCACCTCCCGCTCACCACGCCGGGCGCCGAGCCGAGGGCGTGGGCGCTGGTCGTGGTGCCGGCCCTCGGGGCGCTCTGCTCGGCCTTCTTCGTCTACCGCTACGCGCCGGAGGCCGAGGGGCACGGGACCGACCGGGCCATCCACGCCTACCACCAGCAGCGGGGCCGCGTCCGGGCCGTGACCCCCTGGGTGAAGCTGATCGCCTCGGCCTTCACCCTCGCCTCCGGCGGGAGCGCCGGGCGCGAGGGGCCGATCGCGCAGATCGGCAGCGGCTTCGGCTCCTGGCTGGGCACGACCCTCGGGCTCTCGGATCGCGATCGCCGCATCCTGCTGATGGCGGGCATGGCCGCGGGGGTCGGGGCCATCTTCCGGGCGCCCCTCGCCGGTGCGCTCTTCGCCACCGAGGTGCTCTATAGCGAGCCGGACATCGAGTTCGAGGTCGTGATTCCCGCGCTCATCTCCTCGATCGTCTCCTACAGCATCTTCTGCTCCGTCCACGGCTTCGGGCACCTCTTCTCCGGCACCCAGGGCTTCGCCTTCTCCGAGCCTGCGGCGCTCCTGCCCTACGGCGTGCTCGGCATCGTGGTCGCGCTCGGCTCCATCGCCTACGTGATCTTCTTCGACGGCACGACCCGGGTCTTCTCCCGCCTCTCCCTGCCCCGGATGAGCCGGCCGGTGCTGGGCGCCGCGCTCGCCGGCGCGCTCGGCCTGATCCTCTGGAAGAGCACGGGGCAGCTGGAGAGCCTCGCGGTCCTCGGCTCGGGCTACGGGCTCCTCCAGCAGGCGGTGGCGGCCGAGGGCGTGCTCGGGGTCTCGCTCGGCCTGGTGCTGCTGGTGGCGCTGGGGAAGATCGTGACGACATCCCTGACCATCGGCTCCGGGGGCTCCGGGGGCGTCTTCGGTCCCTCGATGGTGATCGGGGGCCTGCTCGGCGCCGTGGTGGGCGGGCTCTTCCACCAGTGGTGGCCGGAGGTGGTCCCCGAGATCGGCCCCTTCACCATCGTCGGCATGGCGGGCTTCTTCGCCGGGGTCGCCAACACACCCATCTCGACCCTCCTCATGGTCGGCGACATGACGGGGAACTACTCCCTGCTGATCCCCTCCATGCTGGTGGTCTCCATCGCGCTCTTCCTCGGGCACCGCTGGACGATCTACCCGGAGCAGGTGCGCACCCGGGCGGACTCCCCCGCGCACCGGGGTGAGTTCTTGATGGACGTGCTCGGGGATCTACAGGTGGGGCAGGTCTACGATCCGGAGCGGGAGCTGCACACCTTGCGGTCCGACACCCCCCTGCAGGCCATCATGGATCTGGTGGTGGGCACCCACCAGCAGTTCTTCCCGGTAGTGCGGGGCGAGAAGGAGCTGGTCGGCATCGTCTCCCTCGAGGACCTCCGGGAGGTCTTCTACGAGGAGGGCCTCGCCGGGCTGGTGGTCGCCCAGGACATCGCCACCCCCTGTGCGCTGACGGTCACTCCGGACGACACCCTCGGACGGGCCCTGCAGATCCTGACCGTGCAGGACGTCGAGGAGCTGCCGGTCGTCGCCGACGTGGACTCCCGGAAGCTCCTGGGCCTCATCACCCGGCGAGACATCATCGCGGCCTACCACCGGCGGCTCGCCAGGCTCTGAGCCGCATCCTGCTCCCGGGACGAGAGGTCCCGGATCCGGGATGGCCCCCGGCCGGCCAGGAGCCGGGGAGATGAAGAATTAGAGCTCTCCTGGGCCCGGGGCGCCGATTGGTTGTCTGGCACCCTCCTTGCTCCATACTCCCCGGGGTCACTCCGGGAGGATCAGGCATGAAGTGGCGGCTGCGCAGGAAGATCAACCTCGCCTTCGGGATCATCGTGCTGGTGCTGGTGGTGATGATCGGGATGGTCCTGGACGTCCTCGCCCAGGCCCGGGAGAACTCCGCGGTGCGGGACGCGGCCCTGGCGGTCGCCGACGAGGCCACCCGGGCGCGGGAGCTCTTAGTCCAGATCCCTCGCGACGCCCGGGCCTTCTTCGACGCCGACGCCGCGGGTGACGCGGGGAGCGGGGCGCTCCGCCAGCGGGTCGTGGAGGGCCTGGAGGCCTTCACCTGGGCGATGCCGGCGCTGGAGGCCGCCATCGACGAGGTGCAGGACCCCGTGGTCCGGGACGGGCTGCGGGCGAGCGCCGATCAGGCCAAGGCGGAGGCGGCCCGCTATGCTGGCGCCTTCGAGCGCGCGGCCGAGGACGGGGAGGGGCGGTTGGAGCACCTGGAGAGGCTCGCCCGGAGCCTGGAGGCCACCGAGGAGGCGATCGTCATCGTGCGGGAGAGCGCCCGCGCGCAGATCCAGGAGATCAAGACCGCCGAGGTCGCGCTCCGAAAGAGCATCCAGATCCGGATGTCGATCACCTTCGCCCTCCTCATCGGCTTCGCGGTCGTCGTCGCCCGGCGCTTCTCGTCGGTCCTGCTGGGCGCCGTGGACCAGCTGATCGAAGGCACGCGGCGCGTGAAGGAGGGAGATCTCTCCAGGCCGGTGGAGGTGAACACCACCGACGAGCTGGCCGACCTCGCCGCCGCCTTCAACGAGATGACCGGCTCCCTCCGGGACATCTCCGTCCAGGTCAACGAGGCCGCCTCCGCGCTGGGGAGCACCGTCGCCGAGATGAGCGAGAGCGTCGCGGCGCAGGCCAGCTCCCTGGAGCAGCAGGCCGCCTCGGTCTCCGAGACGGTCGCGACGGTCGAGGAGATCACCCGCACCGCCACCCAGCTCGCTCGAGGTCTCCGACCACGGGCAGGAGGCGGTGCGGCGCGGGGTCGAGGGGATGTTCAGCGTCCGCGCCCAGGTCGAGGAGATCGCCACCACCATCCTCGACCTCTCGGAGAAGACCCAGCAGATCTCCTCCATCATCGCCACCGTGGACGACTTCGCCGAGCAGTCGAGCCTCCTCGCGCTGAACGCCAGCATCGAGGCGGCGCGGGCCGGCGAGGAGGGCAAGGCCTTCTCGGTGGTCGCCGGCGAGGTGAAGAACCTGGCCGAACAGTCCCGGCAGGCCACCGAGCGGGTGCGGGCCATCCTCTCGGAGATCCAGCAGGCCACCCACACGGCGGTGATGGTGACCGAGGAAGGCAGCAAGCGGGTCGAGACCGGCGTCGAGCTCATCCAGGCCGCGGGCGAGATCGTGAAGGATCTCGCCCGCACCATCCAGGCCTCGGCCGACTCGGCGCGGCAGATCTCCGCGGCCGCGCGGCAGCAGGCGGGCGGGGTCTCGCAGATCAACGCGGCGATGGACATCATCGACGAGTACGCCCGGCAGAGCCTCTACTCGGTCCGCCACACCGAGACCGCCTCTCGCATGGTCTCGACGATCACGGGACAGCTGCGGGCGGCCACCGAGCGCTACCGCCTCGATTAGCGATTGGCTGTCATCGGGTAGACTCGAGGGGATGCGTCGCCCGCTCCTCCTCGCGCTCTCCCTCGTCCTGCTCCTCTCCGCCTGCTCGGCGCCCTCCGCGGCCCCCGACGGCGGAGCGGACGGCGGCGCCGACGGCGGCCCGAGCGGTCCCCCTCCGAGCAACTGGGAGCGGAGCCTGCTCTCGGCGGATCTCTCCTTCGATCTGGCGGCGCACTCGGCCACGGCCGCGCTCACCTTCGCGCCCCACGACACGCCCTCCGCCTCCCTGCGGGTGGGGGATCTCGTCCTCGAGCGGGTGCTCGCCGGCGGCGTGGAGGCGGTCCACGAGCGGCGGGGGGACGAGCTGGCCCTGCGCATCGCCGACGAGGGCGAGCCGGTGGTGGTCGAGATCGACTACCGCTTCACCGAGCACACCGACCTCGACGGGCTGCTGCCCACCGGCGTCACCCTGACCTGGCCCACGCACTGCGGCAACCTCTTCCCCTGCCGGCCCGATCCCTCCGAGGGCGCGACCTACACCCTGGACGTCCAGGGTCTGCCAGCGGGGGAGGTCGCCATCCACCCGGCCCGGATCGACCTGCCCGCGCCGGCCTACATGGTGGCCTTCGCCGTCGGCGACTACACCTACCGCTCCCTCGGTACGAGCGCGGCCGGGACCGAGGTGGGCCTCCACTTCCTCCCGGGGGGCGAGGCCACCGCCACCCGCGGCACGGCGAACCTGCTGGCCTACGTCGACACCTACGAGGCGCTCCTGGGGCGCTACCCCTTCGGTGACCGTCTCGCCGCGGTGGAGGTGAGCTGGACCGTGCCCGCCGCCGGCGGGATCGAGCACCACCCCTTCTTCCACGTGAGCACCCAGGGGATGGGCTCCAACGAGGTGCACGCCCACGAGGCGGCCCACGGCTGGTTCGGAGACGGCGTCCGCATCGCCTGCTGGGAGGACCTGGTGCTCTCCGAGGGCACCACCCAGTACCTCGCCTGGCGGGCCATCGAGGCCGTCGATGGCCCGGGGACCGCGGACTCGCTGCGGGCGATCATGGAGCGGCGCCTCGCCAGCGCGGTGAACACCGCGGACACCGAGGCCTACCCCGACACCTGCGGCGTCATCGACCTCCTCGACCACCCCCTCTGGTCGCGGATCCCCTACGAGAAGGGGGCCTTCTTCTTCGACGAGGTCGACGATCGCATCGGCCGGCCGGCGCTGGACGCGGCGCTCGCGCGCTTCGTCTCCGAGAACCTGGGGCGCGCCGCCCACATGTCGGATCTCATCGCCACCATCGAGGCGGAGGCCGGCCAGCCGATCGACGACCTGGTCGACCGCTGGCTGCGCTCGCTCGGGGTGCCGCCCTAGAAGATCCTACTGGGGCAGCTTGAAGAGGAGCTGGGTCTCACCGATGGAGAAGACGTCCCCGTCGGAGAGGGTGTGCTGGGAGATGCGCTCGCCGGCCACGTAGGTGCCGTTGGTGGAGTCCATGTCGTAGAGCACGAAGCTACCGCCCTGGTGGGCGATGGCAGCGTGGTGGCGGGAGGCCTTGCCGTCCCGCACGACGATGTCGGCCACGTTGGGGACCCGGCCGAGCATCATCAGCGGCTTGGTGATGACGAAGACCTCCTCGTTCTCGTCCGGGTTGTCGTCGATGATCTCGACCCAGGGGCGCGCGCCGGTGGGGAGCGGATCGACCCTCCCCGGACCTCCCCCCATCTCGGGGGCGCCGTCGATCTTCGAGATGTCGATCATCCGGGTGGAGTCGGCCATGCCGCCCAGATCGTCGTCCCAGTCGTTTCCCATGCCGGCAGGCTAGCAAAAAAGCGGCGCCGCGGATCGCCCCGGAAGACCGGGATCCACTTACGAGGGAGGGTGCCAGTCGGTATGCTGCCCGGCGTGAACCACCGACACCATCGCTCGCTCTCGTCCCTCTCCCTGCTCCTCTTCCTGGGCGCCCTGGCCTGTGGTCCCAAGGGTGGGGGAGGGGGCGGGGAGCCGGTGGTCCTCGAGCCCGGGCCGCTGCAGGCAGCCGCCGTGGTGCGGGTGCTGGACCTCCCGGTCGGGCAGCCCACCTCCGGCTACATGCAGTCCGAGGCCCTGGGAGGACAGCACCCCCTGGACGACCCGGGCAGCGCCTTCGCCGAGGCCTTCCCCGCGACCCGCGGCCTGCAGTCGGCGCCGACGGCGCGGGTCGTGCTCCTCGACAACGGCCACACCCACCTCGCCATCGTCCGCCTGGACATGATCTACATCAACTGGGAGCTCACCGAGCGGGTCCAGCGCCTGGCCCGGGAGCAGCTCGGCCTGGACCTCGAGGGCAAGCTGCTCCTCAACGCCACCCACACCCACGCCGCCGGCTGCCGGCTCTCCCAGCAGAGCCTGGAGGCGCCGCTGGTGAACACCCGCCCCGAGGGGGAGCGGCACGCCTGGGCCCACGGCGGCGACACCTACTCCGAGGAGGCCATGCGCCGGGTGGCCGGCAACATCGTCGACGCCCTCGGCGCCGCCCGCGACGCCCTCCAGCCGGCCGCCATCGGCCACGCCTTCGGCGAGAACCTCACCGCGGCCCGGGACCGGCGCTGCGAGAACGACTTCCTCTACGGCGCGGGCGACCACGACACCCGGGTGAGCGTCATCCGGATCGACGCGGCCGACTCCGGCGACCCCATCGCCGTGCTCTTCCAGCACCCCATGCACGGCACCATCTACGGCGCCGAGAGCCGCAACCTCTCGGTCGACGCCCCCGGGCACGCCGAGTATGCGGTGGAGGAGGGCTTCGACCGGCCGGTGGTGGCGGTCTACCTGCAGGGCGCGGCGGGGGACGTCTCGCCCGCCGGCGACGTCCGCGGCCACTCGGACTCGCAGGCCATGGCCCGGGTGGGGTGGGATCTGGCCCGGACGGTGCTCGAGCTGCACCCGACCATCGAGACCCGCACCGAGATCGTCCTCGACTCCCTCGAGCGCCGGGTGGCCACCACCTACGACGATCTGGGCTACGTCGGAGACGAGTTCCTCTACGACGGCGGGATGCTCTGCAACACGATCTACGGCTACTGCGGCCAGGAGGAGGGCATCCTCAAGGACGACGTCTGGTGCGTGGCGCCGGCGATCGAGGGCAAGGGCAAGTACGCCACCTGGATGGCCGCGGCCCGGATCGGGGATCTGCACCTGATCACCCTCCCGGGCGAGCCCCTCACCGAGGTGGGGCGCCGGATGCTCGCCAACGCCGCCGAGGAGGGGGCCACCGACACCCTGCTGCTCGGCTACGCCATGGACCACGACGGCTACATCCTGACCGAGGACGACTGGCTGGCCGGGGGCTACGAGACGACCATCACCCTCTGGGGCTGGCGCCACGGGGACTACCTCCTGGCCCAGGGACGGGACCTGCTCCACGAGCTGCGCTTCGGCGAGGCCCTCGATCTGCGGCCGGTGACTCCCCCGGTCTTCCGGCCCGTGGACGACCCGCCCTACGCGCCCACGGCGTCCACCCTCGCGCCGGCGGTGGCGGTGGACGTGCCGGCCACCCTCGGCCGCATGACCGAGGTGCGCTTCGCCTTCCACGGCGGCGACCCGGCCCTGGGGCACCCCGAGGTGCTCCTCGAGCGCCAGGCGGGCGGCGGCTTCGAGCCGGTCCTCACCGGCGGCTGGCGCAAGGTCTCCTCCCTGACCGCCGGCAGCATCCCCCTGATCTACACGCCCACGCCCACCCCCAAGGAGGCCCCCGACGCCGCGAGCCGCGAGCACCTCTGGGAGGCCGTCTGGGCCTCGGGGCCCGCGCTCCCCGCGGGCGACTACCGCCTGCGGGTCCTCGGGCGCCACCAGCTGGGCGGCGGCGCGGAGCCCTACGAGCTGATCAGCCAGACGATGACCGTGGAGCCCTCCCGGACCCTGGAGGTGGACCTCGAGGTGCGGGCGGGCTCCACCCTCTGGGCGACCCTGCGCTACCCCTCCAACGCGCCGATGGGCTCCGGGCTGCGCGGCAGTGAGGACTGGCAGATCGGCGGCTTCCCGATGATCTCCCCCCACTGGGCGCCGCCCTTCCTCCCGGTCACCGAGGGCGGGCAGTCCGCGGCGCCGGCCACCGTCGCGGCCACCGGCACCTCGCCCCTGCCCCTGAACCTCGTCTTCGATCCGAGCCCCGAGCCCTCCGGCCGCAGCTACGGCCCGGGGGAGGGCCCCGGCTTCTCGGCCCTCCTGCCGCCGGGGACCGGCTGGGAGCTCACCCTGCCAGCGGGCGCGCTCACCGACGCCCACGGCAACACCCACGCCGCGATCTCGGTCAGCCTGAGCGCGCCCTGATCAGGGGGCCAGCGCCGCCTCGACCGCGGCCCGCCGCGCGGCGAGGTGGGGGAGGATCCCGAGGCTGCCCTCGACCGAGTCGCCGAAGACGCCCGGGGTCGGAGGGAGGGTGGAGAAGGGCGGGGTCTCCGTGCTCTCGGGGCCGACCACGTAGGGCGCGATGAGCTCGTGGTAGGCCTGCGCCAGGGGCGTGACGGTGGCCTCGGCCAGGGGGCCGTCGACGAGCGCCCGGAGGTGCTCCTGGTAGCGGGCGCGGTAGACGGGATCGTCGAGGAGGCGCCGGATCAGGGGCCACTCGCTGCCGATCTCGTCGAGGAGCACCGAGTCGGCGTTCGTCGCCATCGGGGAGTCCCGGTGCTTGAGGGCCTCGTTCAGATCCCAGGGGATCCACACGATCCGGCCGCCCTGCGAGGGATCGCCGTAGAGGTAGTAGTTGTGGGTCATCCAGCCGTAGGTGTCCCAGTTCTCCAGGACCTGGTTGGCGGCCAGCCAGAGGAGGAAGCCCTCGACGTCGAAGGCCGCCTCCAGGTTCGCCCGCCAGGTGGCGGCGTCCGTGGTGGCGGCGTTCAGCGCGGCGATGGCGGCCTCCACGTCGGCGGTGTCGCCCGAGGTCTCGTTGGTCTTCTTCTCGAAGGCCGCGGCGTCGAAGCGGGTCCAGTGGGCGGCGTCTCCCTCGGGCTTGTAGAGGTTGCCGGTGTCGTCGGCGAACTGGCTTCCGAGCACCTCGTCGGCGGGGTCATCGATCATCGTGTAGAGGCCGGCGAAGACCGGCCCCTCACCGAGATCGAAGTAGACCCGCACGAAGGCGCCCCGGGCGGCGGGGACGCCCGCCGAGCGGAAGAGGTCGGCCGCCAGCTTGTCGCGCATCAGGGACTCGTCGGCGAAGCCGTTGCTGAAGGTCATCTTCTTGAAGCCGAAGAAGCGCTGGTTCACGGTCTCCGGCGTGTCGTCGCTGAACTTGTCGAAGTTCAGCCGGAAGGCCTTCTTGTCCACGCCCCGCTCGTAGGCGAAGCGCAGGGAGGAGTTGCCCTTGTAGCGCATGCCCACCCGCTCCCAGCGCAGCCCCTCGTACTCGAGGTCCACCTCGACCCAGGCCGGGTCCGCGGTGCTCCCCCCCGGAGGCGGGCGCGTCGAGAGGAGCTGATCCAGGTCGTCCTGCATCGCCTGCCAGGTCTCGGCGCCGATGATCAGATCGAGGCGCCGCACGGCCGTGTCGTCGAAGAGGAGGTCGTAGTCGGGGGCCTCGCCCTTGCAGTGGCTGGCCACTGTCCAGTGCGCGGGGCGCTCGAGGTCGGCGGGATCGGCGGCGCAGAGCCCGCTCCCGCCGCCTCCCGCGCCGCTCGCCGTGCAGCCTCCGAGGGGCAGGAGGGGGAGGAGGAGGGCGGCGAGGAGGGGTGGACGCAATCTCATGAAGGGCGAGGACACCTGGGCTGGAGGGAAGTAAAGCGCGCCGGGATCACTCCTCGGGGGGCAGCTCCATGTCGCCCTCCCCGGAGGTGTCGGCCAGGTCCTTGTAGCGCCCGATGGCGTCGAGGTGGACGACCTTGCCGCCCTCGCTCCAGAGGAGGAGGCGGTGGGCGCCGCTGCCGACCACCGTCACCGGGCGGCCGGCGATCTCGTGGGGGACCATCTTGTAGAAGACCGTGCGCTCCTGCTCGTCCGCCGGGCGGGGCCGCGTCTGCTCACGGGCCTTCTTCAGCGCCTCGAGGAGCTTCTTGCCGCGCAGCAGCTTCGGCAGATCGGTGTCGCCCACCAGGCGGCCGGGGAGCCTCGCCTCGCCCTCGCCGTCCGGCAGGACGAAGGTCACCTTCTTCCCCAGGTTCGGGGCGTCCTGCCGGGCGATGGTCCAGGCGGCCGGACCGAGCATCAGCGCCTCGCCCAGGTAGGGCAGGGCGTCGTTGGGGCGGCCGGCGATGACGGCGTCGAGGAGGGTCCGGCAGCGCGCCTCCTCGTCGGCGTCCGGCACCACCACCCCGGGGCCCACGGGGAGCGCGGAGGCCGCCGGCCGGGGTGGCGGCAGAGGAGCGGGCTCGGGGGCCTGACCCCCCGCGCAGCCCGTCAGCAGGAGCGCGCCCAGCAGCTTCAGCCCCGAGGTCCACCCGTACGCGTTGCCCATCCTGGAGATCCCCTTTCGGGGAAGCAGGATAGCTCAGCGCTTCTTGCGCGGGGGGGTGCGCCCCTCGCGGTGGGGCGCGAAGTTCGGCCGCCCGAGGGGGCCGGAGAGGTCGTAGGCGTAGTAGTCGTCCTTGTCCTTCGCGCCCTCGAGCATGGCCTTCGCCAGCCCGGCGAGGGTCGCGTTGGCCTTCCAGAAGGCGTCGGTGGGCTTGAAGCGCAGCTGGAGATCGCCACGGGAGGTCGCCAGCAGGGGGCGCAGCTCGATGCTGCCCGCGATCTCGGCGGCGAGATCCTTGCCGTCGATCTCCAGGGGCGGCACGAAGTCGAGCTTGCCCTTCTCGGCGGTGACGTTGAGCTCGAAGGTGCCCAGGTCCATGCCAGGCACGGTGAAGCCCTTGATCATCCCGCCGCCGAACTGGGCGCCGGCGATCTCGAGGCGACCCCCGCCGTCGAGAGCGGTGGGGAGGTTCTGTGGCAGGACGAGGTCGAGCTCGCCGCTCACGTTGCCGGCGAAGCCCAGCCCCACCTTGTCCCAGACCGAGCCGAGCTCGCCCAGGGCGAGGCTCTGGATGGCGAGGACGGCGTTGATCCGGTTCTCGTCGAGGAGGGAGACGTCCCCCTCGATGGCGCCCTTGCCCTCACCGAGGGCGATGGCCACGGCGGCGGTGGGGCTCCCGAAGAGGCTGGCGAGGGGCTTGAGCCGCACCCTCACCTGCTCGAGGGTCAGGACGAAGTCCTCCTTGCCCGGCTTGGTGGCGGGGAAGGTGAGGGTCACGGACTCGGCGGAGAGGCCGGTGATCCAGTAGGGGGCGAGGGAGTCGACCTCCACCCGGGCGCCGATGGCCTCCTCGGCGGAGGCGAGCACCCGGTCACCGATCACCTCGTAGGGGAAGGAGTAGTAGAGGGTCACGCCGAAGGCGAGGAGGAAGACGAGCCCGTAGCCCAGGGTCTTCTTCAGCCAGCGGCCCACGGTCCGGACGGCGCTCACGCTACTTCCCCTCCAGCGTGTAGGACGCGAGGGTGAAGGTCGCGTCGACCTTCTCCTTCTCGTTGAACTTCTTGCGCAGCCGCAGCTTGCTCACCTTCACCACCCCCTTGGTGCGGGCCAGGCCGTTGAGGATGGCCGAGAGCTTGTCGATGGGCAGGGGCTCGAGGCTGACGTCCACGGCGGTCTCGGTGATGCCCTCCTTGGTGGCGGGCCGCCGGGGGGTCATCTTGGCGATCGAGACCCCCTGGCCGCGGGCGAGCTCCTCCATCACCGAGACCAGGGAGACGTTCCCGGCGCCGCGAAGCTTCGACTCCAGGCGGCGGCGGCCGGCCTCGGCCTCCCGGTAGCCCGAGGAGAACTGCAGGACCTGGGCGAGCCCCTCCTGCTTGACCGAGATCCGGGACTCGGCCTCGGCCAGGGAGCCGCGGACGCTCACCACCCCGAGGGTGACGAGGAGGAGGACGAGGGCGCCGCAGGCGCCGCCGAGGAGGGCCTGCTCGCGCGGCGAGAGCCGCGAGGCCGCCATCCGCACCTGATCGATCATGCTTCCTGCCGCCATCAGCCCATGCATCCTTCGGTGAGTGCCGCGTCCACGTTGAACTCGATCCGGTCCGACTTCTTGGCCTGCCGGGTCTGCCCCTGGGAGACCTCGGTGAAGCAGGCGTAGCCCTCGAGGGCCTCGACCACCTTCGAGACCTTGTCGAAGGAGTCGGCCTCGCCGGCCAGGCGGACCTTGTTGGTCCCGATGTCCAGCTCCGTCAGGTCGATGCCCTCCACCTTTCGCAGCCGCTCGGTCACCTCCACCAGCACCTCACCGGCCGCGACCTCGGGGACCGAGCCGCCGCCGACCTGCGAGCCCTTCAGGCGGGAGATGGCGTCGTCGGGGTTGGTGTAGCACTCCCCGAGGACCTTCTCGGTGAGGGTGCAGAGGGCGTCGTCCACCTGGGCCTCCCGGGCCGCGAGGGTGGCGAAGCTCGCGTAGATGTTCAGGCCCACCAGGCCGAGCACCACCACCGCGAGCATCGTCAGCTTGCCGATGCTGTCCTTGAGGTAGGAGAGGTCGCCCTTGAAGTGGAACTCGCCGGTCCGCAGGTTCACCTGCCGGCTGCCGCCGGCCTGGAGGGCGAGGGACATGGCGAGGCCTGCGCCGGGATCGCCTCGCAGGTCGGGGTTCACCTCGACGGTGCTGCCCTCGATGGGGAAGGGGTCGAGGAGCACCACCTCGCAGGCCAGCTCGCGGGCGAGGTGCCGGGCCAGCCCCGGGAGGCGGGCGGTGCCGCCGCAGAGGTGGATCCGGAAGATCTTCTGGTGGCTGCGGGCCCGGTGGGCGAAGAAGGCCTGCCGGACGTTGCGGACCAGGGGCGCGAGGCCGGCCTGGAGGTGGGCCGAGAGGCGGGCCGCCTCCTCGTCGCCGGGCGCGACCAGCAGCGAGCCGTGGAGCAGCTTCAGCGCCTCGGCCTCGTCCCGATCGATGCCCTCGCCCTTGGCGAGCGCCCGGGTGAGGGCGTCGCCCCCGAGGGGGAAGCTCTGGGCCGCCCGGACCTCGCCGGCGCCCTCGAAGATGAGGAGCTCGGTCGAGCCGGCGCCGATGTCGAGGACCGCCTCGGTGGTGGCCTCGGGATCGAGGGTGGGCTCCCGGGGCCCGAGCACGCCGCTGGCGAAGAGGCTGTGATAGGCCAGGCCCGAGTGGGTCACCACCCGGGGGTCGAGGCCGGCCTCGGCGAGGACCTCGAGGATCTCCCGGAGGAAGTCCTTGCGCACCACCGTGACCAGCACCAGGGTGCCCTCCTCGCCCTGGCCGATGATCTGGTGATCGAAGACCACCTCGTCGAGGCCGAAGGGGAGCTGGTCCTCCAGCTCGAAGGGGAGGGTCTGCTCGATCCGCCGCTGGTCGGAGAAGGGGAGCTCCAGGAGGTGGGTGCTCGTATGCCGCCCGGGCAGCACCGCGTGGATGGCGTCGGCCTTGAGGCCGCCGGTCTCCTCCCGCATCCGCTCCAGCGCCTCGGCCAGGCGCTTCGGGTAGCTGAGCTTCGCCTCGCCCTCGCCCTCGGGCGCGAGGACCGTGCTCCGGTAATCGCGCACCGCGCTCTGGCGGAAGGTGCTCTCCAGCCACACGCCCTTGAGGGAGTGAGTGCCGAGGTCGAGTCCGAGGATCCGTCTTGCCACGCTACTTCTCCTGCCAGTGGACGAGCCGCCCCATGGGGTGGCTGCCGTCCATGCGCACCACGGCGATGAAGGTGCGGGTGACGTCACCCACCTCGCCGGTCGCCTCGATGGTGAAGGTCTTGGACGAGGCCCCGAAGATCGCGTTGGGGCCGGTCCAGATGTAGGGGTTCACCGCCACGCCCACGCCCTCGAGCAGGGACCGGAAGGTCTGGGGCTGCAGGCCCACCCAGGGCATGGCGGCACGTGAGAGCTGGATCTGCTCCCAGAGGTTGGTCATCAGGATCGGGTCCTGGCACTGCTGGACCCCCAGGAGGGGGTCCTCGGAGGCGATGACCAGCTTCATGCACAGATCGAGGGGGTTCTTCGGCGTGACGTTCAGCTTCGCGTTCTTGTCGGTGTAGACCGTCAGCCGGTCACCGAAGGCCGCCATGAAGTCGTCGTCGACGCCGGCGATCTGGTAGAGCTCCTCGTAGCTGTCGAGGGGCGCGTTCTTCGGCTCGTAGGGGGGGTCGTACTTCGAGTAGAGGTAGCCCTCGTCGCCCGCACCCTCGGCCATCTCCGGCCCCTGGGCGCCCATGATCAGGTTGCTCTGCATCTGATCGGCGTCGATGTAGTCGCGCAGGGCCACCACCAGGTCCGGGCGGGTCAGCTTCACCCCGTGCCGGTTCTCCTCGTCGAAGAGGAAGTCGTAGCGGGGGTCCTGGATCAGGCTCATCAGCTGGAGGAGCGCCGCCTTCGACTGCGAGCCCAGGGCGTCGAGCTGGTTGATGTTGATCCGCCCCTCCTCGTCGTTGATCTCGGCCCGGCAGCCGCCGTCGAAGTCACCGAAGGAGGCCTTGGGCATCCCGTCGGGGTCGAGCACGTCCGAGGGATCCGGCGGCTTGCCGGCCATCTGCACCAGCATCTGCACCATCCCGCAGTCGATGGGGATCAGCTCCCAGAGCCGGATGCCCAGGCCGCCGCTCTGGCCCTGCTGGGCGGTGGGATCGGCCGCCGGGGTCGCCCCCCCGCCCGCCATCCCGATCAGCTCGGAGAGGCCGGGGATCTGCTGGGAGTCGAGCTGGGTCTGGAAGGAGAGGATCAGCCGGGAGAGGTCGACGGCGGAGCGGGCCAGGTACTCGGCCCGCAGGGCGTCCCGGGCGTTCGCCGCCAGGTGCATGCTCACTCGCTCGCGGTAGGTGAACTCCACCGCCACCGCGGTCAGCACGGCGATGACGGCGGTCACCATGATCAGGGCGACCCCGCGCTCGGAGGCGCGCAGGCCTGCCCCACGGGCGGCCTTCTTGCGCTTCCTGGGGGTGGGGGTGGCCATGGTCGTCACCAGGTGAGGGGCTGGGTCAGCTGGACCCGGGCCTGGGTGGTGAAGGTCTGGTCGACCCCGTCCGGGTCGGTGACCTTGAGGGTGATGCGGATGCGGGAGGGGATGCGGTCGTGCTGGTCGGTGTCCCGGGTGCTCCAGCGCTCCTCCCAGTCCTCGTCGTCGGGGTTCCACCACTCGACGTCGAAGGCCGTGACGCCCTCGAGGAGGAGGTGGGTCTCGCCGCCGCGATCCCAGTCCGCGTCGATGAGGGTCTTCTTGCGCCGGTAGAGGCCGGTGACCCCCTCGTCGTCGTGGTCGAGGAAGTACTCGAGGATGGCCTGGTCGCTGACCTTCTCGTCGGCGTAGAGGCGGGTGTTGGCGAAGGCGGTGAAGGAGAGGCGATCCGAGTCGCCGCCGTCCTCGATGACGAAGAAGGTGGGGCGCCCCTCGGGGTCGTCCGCGCGGTAGCGCTCCTTGTCGTAGTTGTCCGAGATGAAGGCCAGGGAGACCTCGCGGGCGACGCGGGACGTGGCCAGGCGGACGTTGTGCCAGTAGGCGTCCCGCTCCTCGATGTCGGCGGTGACCGTGAGCAGGCGCCCGAAGGAGGCCCAGATCAGCACCGAGATGATCGAGATGATGGCCATGGCCATCATCACCTCGATGAGGGTGAAGCCCCGGGGCGGGCGCTGGACGACGGTCCTCATGGGCCGCCCACCTTCCGGACGGGGCCGCCCGAGGCGCCCTGGATGGGGGGGATGCGGGGGATCATCCTGTTGGGGTTCACGCCCGGCATGTTGGGGAGGTTGCTCAGCCGCTTGCGGGCATCCTCGAGGGCCTTGGTGGCCCGGGACTGCTGGAGGTCGTTGGCGCCGCCCGGCGCGCCGCGATCGCCGACCTTGATCACGTGGGTGACGACGGTGAGGTCGGAGGGGCCGGTGATGTCGGTCCAGCTCACCGTCAGCCGCACCTCGCGGACGCTCTCCTCGATGGTGGTCTGGAGGGTCTGGATCTGGCCGGTGATCATCCCCTGAATGCCGCCGCCCAGAGAGGAGAGGAGGCCGCCCTCCGCGCCGCCGCCGCTGCCCTCGTCCGGGGAGATGCCGAGGGCCTGGCTGAAGAGGCCCTCGATCATCGTGGCGTCGAACTCCAGCTCGGGCTTCACGACCACGGCCTTCCACTCGAAGCGCTCGTAGCCCTCCTCCTTGAAGTCGCCGTGCAGGGTCTCGTCGAAGTCCGAGAGATCCTCGGCGTAGATCCGCTCCTCGACGTCCACCATCTTCGAGCGGGCCAGGAGGGTGGCCATGCTCACGAACTTGGCGTGGTTGTGCATCCGCACCGCGCCGGAGTGGAGGTTGAGGATGGCCACCAGGCTGATGGAGAGGATGGCCAGGGAGACCATCACCTCCAGGAGGCTGAAGCCCTGCTGGGTGCCGGGCCTAGACATCCGGCACCTCGAGGTTCTCGGCGAACACCTTCACCCGCCCGGTGAGGGGCTGCACGGTGAGGGTGTAGAAGTTCTCCCGGGAGTCCTGGATCCAGATGTAGGCGGCCTGGGTCTCGCCGAGGGGCAGGAAGTAGAGGTAGGCCTCGCCGACGGTGACCACGTCCCGCAGCTGGGGCGTCCAGAAGCCGGCCAGCCGGACCCCCGGGGGCAGGGTCCGGTCCTGGAGCTCTCGGCCGGCGAAGGCCTGCCAGGCGGCCCGGGCCTTGACCCGCCGCTCGAGCTCCTCCTCCTCCCGGACGTAGCTGTCGTCCGCGAAGGGGTCCTCGTCCTCCTGGACGAGGGCTCCCTCGTCCACGTCCTGGATCTCGGGCGAGATCCGGGCGGCGTCGAGGGTGCACTCGATGCGGTAGCTGCCGTTGTGCTCGACCGACTCCGGCATGACGAAGACGAGGCGGCAGGTCTGCCCCCGCATCGCCGCCTCGTCGTAGATCATCCGGATGGCGCCGGCGAGCCGGCCCGCCTCCTCCTTCACCCGCACTCCGAGGACGCTCTCCATCGCCGGGACGACGAGGGCGAAGAGGCCCGCCACGATCAGCAAGCCCACCAGGAGCTCGATCAGGGTCAGGCCCCTCGGCGGGGCTGAGGTGGGAGGGGACCGCCTCATGCGCTACTCGCCTTCCCCCTCGCCGAACTGCCCGAGGAAGAGGTCGGCGTTCTCACCGGTGCCCCCGGGCTGGCCGTCGGCGCCGTAGGAGCCGATGTCCGGACCGTCGGGGTTCTTCACGCCCGGGAAGCGGTAGACGTAGGGCCGCTTCCAGGGATCGGTGGGCGCCTTGGAGAGCATCTTCTCGCTCACCAGCGCGGCGATGCCCTCGTCGCTGCCGGGGTAGCGGGAGTGCTTGTTGTAGTAGAGGTCCGAGGCGTTCTTGATCGTCTGGATCTCGATCTTGGCCTGGGAGACCTGCGCGCTCTTCAGCTGGGGGATGACCGCCACCGCGACCGCCGCGGCCACCATCCCCAGGATGGTGATCACGATCATGATCTCGATGAGGGTCATGCCGCGGGCGCTGGCCCGGGCGACCTTGCGAAGCCTCTCTTGGTTACTGGACATCGAGCTTTGCTCCTTGGATCGAGGAGACGGGCTCGGAGAAGAGAGCGCCGTCGCCGGTGCGGGTCGTGTTTCGAGTGGAGAGGGTGGTGCCCACCAGGGCAACGCAGAAGGCGAGGAGCGCGGCGAGGATCACGCCGCGGACCGCCGTGTCGAGGAGGCCATCGCCTCGGGTCAGCTCCAGAAATCGAGCCATGGTCACCCCTGGATCATCGTGTTGAGCTGGAGGATGGGCATGAGGATCGAGAAGACGATGAAGGCCACCACCACGCCCATGGCGACGATCATCAGCGGCTCGAGGAGGCTGGTCAGGCCCGTGATGCGGGACTCGACCTGGCTCTCGTAGGCCGCGGCGACGTTCAACAGCATCTCCTCGAGCTGCCCGGATTTCTCGCCGATCGAGACCATGTGGTAGACGAGCGGCGGGAACTGACCGGAGCGCTTCAGGGGCGAGGCGATCGCGTCGCCCTCCTGGATGGCCTCCCTCGCCTCGTCGATCACCTCGGCCAGCACCTGGTTGTTCACCACGTTCCGGACGATCTGCAGGGCCGAGAGGATGGGGACGCCCGAGGAGAGGAGGGTGGAGAGGGTCCGCGAGAAGCGGGCCATGGCCACCATCCGGTTGAGGTCCCCGAAGAGGGGCGCGGCGAGCTTCCAGCCCGCCCAGGCGCGGGTGCCCGACTCGGTCCGGGTCCAGGCCCGGAAGAGGACCACGAAGAGGACCCCCAGGATGCCGATGAGCCACCACCACTCGCGGGTGAGGTCGGCGGTCCAGATCAGGGCCCGGGTGGTGAAGGGCAGGGTCGCGCCAATGTCCTCGAACATCCGGGTGACCTTCGGCACGACCACGGCCATGAGGATGGCCAGGATGATCAGGCCGATGATGATCATCACCAGCGGGTAGGTCAGCGCGCTGACGATCTTCTGGCGCAGGCGGGCCTGGCCCTCGGTGAAGTCGGCGAGGCGCACCAGCACGACGTCCAGCGCGCCGGAGGACTCACCGGCGGCGACCATGTTCACGTAGATCTTGGAGAAGATCCGCGGGTGGTCGGCCAGGGCGTCCGCCATGGTGGCGCCCTCGTTCACCCGCTGCTTCACCAGGCCCACGACCCGCTCCAGGGCCGGGTGATCGACCTGATCCTGGAGGGCGGTGAGGGCCTCGATCAGCGGCACGCCGGCGCCCACCAGGGTGGCCAGCTGCCGGGTCATGATGGCGATGTCCTGGGTGCCCGCGGTCTGGCGAGAGCGGCCCAGGCGCACCTCCTTGGAGAGGGCCTCCTTGGCGCCGCCACCGCCCTTGTCCTTCTCCTGCTGGTAGGAGGTGACGAAGACGCCGTCGCGCTTCAGCGCGGTGCGCAGGCCCCGGGGCGAGTCCGCGTTGCGGATGCCCTTCACCTGCTTCCCGGCGGCCGTCAGGCCCGTGTACTCGTAGACCGGCATCGCCCGTGTGCCTCTAGGTGACGATGGTGTCGCGGGTCACCCGGAGGGCCTCCTCCACGGTGGTGAGCCCCTCGAGGACCTTCTGCGCCCCGTGCTGCTTGAGGGTGAGCATGCCCTGCTCGAGGGCGGCCCTCTTCAGGGTGCCCGAGTCGACGTTCCGCAGGATGTGCGCGCGCACCTCGTCGTCGACGGCGAGCATCTCGTAGATGCCCGTCCGGCCGCGGTAGCCCGTGTCCGAGCACTCGGAGCAGCCCACGGCCTCGTAGAGGGTGCGGTTGCGGGCCTCCTCGCGCTCGGCCTCGTTCAGGCCCAGCTCGATCAGCTCCTCCTCGGCCGGGTGGTGGACCCGCCGGCAGCTCTTGCAGACCAGCCGCACCAGGCGCTGGGCCAGCAGGCCGATCAGCGAGGAGGCGACCAGGAAGGGCTCGACCCCCATGTCCACCAGCCGGGTCACCGCCGAGGCGGCGTCGTTGGTGTGGAGGGTGGAGAGGACGAGGTGGCCGGTGAGGGAGGCCTGGATGGCGATCTCGGCGGTCTCCCGGTCGCGGATCTCGCCGACCATGATGACGTCGGGATCCTGCCGCAGGAAGGAGCGCAGGCCCCGCGCGAAGGTGCGATCGATCTTGGCGTCGACCTGCATCTGACCGATGCCGGGCAGCTCGTACTCGACCGGATCCTCGACCGTGAGGATGTTCTTGTCGGGCGAGTTGATCTTCGCCAGGCAGCCGTAGAGGGTCGTGGTCTTGCCGCTGCCGGTGGGGCCCGTGACCAGGATGATGCCGTGGGGCCGGTAGATGAGGTTCTCCATCTGCCTGAGCTGCGCGAGGGAGAAGCCGATGTCGGTCAGGGGCCGGAGCACGGAGGAGCGGTCGAGGAGCCGCATCACGACGCGCTCGCCGTGACGCACCGGCGTCGTCGAGACCCGGATGTCCACGTCGCGGCCGGCGATCTTGATCCGGATCCGGCCGTCCTGGGGCAGGCGCTTCTCGGCGATGTTCAGGCCCGCCATGACCTTCACCCGGCTGATGATCGAGGCCTGGAAGCGCTTGGGCGGGTTGATGATCTCCTGGAGCACGCCATCGACCCGGAAGCGCACCAGCAGCTCGCGCTCCTGGGGCTCGATGTGGATGTCGCTGGCCCGCTCCTTCACCGCCCGGAAGAGCAGCGAGTTCACCAGGCGGATGATCGGCGCCTCCTCGTCGGAGACGTCGAGGAGGTCCTGCACCTCCTCCAGCTCGTGGCCGAGCTCGTCGAGCTCGTCGGTGGCCTCCAGGTCCTCGACCAGGCGCTGGGTCTCGTTGGAGGCGCGGTCGTAGACGGTGTTGATCGCGTCGATGACCTGCTGGGGCGGGGCGAGGACCGGGCAGGGGGCGGCATCGAGCAGCACCGTCAGGTGGCCCAGGCTCTCGGTGTCGAGGGGGTCGGCCACCGCGGTGATCACCATGCCCAGCTCGTCGTAGCGCAGGGGCAGGAGCAGGTTCTGCTTGGCGAAGTTGATGGGCACCCGCTGGACGATCTCGGGGTCGGCGTCGTCGGCGGTGATGCCCTCCATCAGGGGCAGATCGAACTGGGCGGAGAGGGCCCGGTAGAGATCGTCGTTGGTGATGGCCTCCATCGCCACGAGGATCTCGCCGATGCGACCGCCCTTCTCGGCCTGGAGCGCCAGGGCCTCCTCGACCTTCACGGGTGAGAGCCCGCAGAGGGCGACGAGGATCTCGCCGAGGGGCTGCCCCCGGAGGTGCGCGCCGGTGAGGGGCGCGTACTCGGTGGCCTCGGAGCCGCCGTTCTCGTACCGTTCCTCGGACATCAGGAGGCCGGGGTGCTCGGGGGAGTGGTGCTGGCCGTGGCCTCGGGGCTCACGTCGGGGAGGGTGGGGAGGACCTCATCCTCGGAGGAGCCCTCCTCGTCCTGTGCGCCCTCGTCGTCGAGCGGCGCCTCGGGCGCCGCGCTGACCTCGGTCGCCTCGGGGGCGGGGGCCGGCGTAGCCTTCTCGGGCTCGATCACCCTCACGCCGCGGCCGGGGCCCCCGTTCTCCGGCGCGAGCGCCTCCTCGTCCACGGTCTGGATGAGGTGGCCGAGCGGGCCCTGGCGGCGGCTGAAGTCGATGCTGGCCTCGTAGCCGCCACCGACGTCGTAGAACTGCTGAACGAACTCCTCTCGCTCCGCGAGCTTCTCCTGGAAGATGCGCTGGAAGTCGTGCGGCCCGTTGATGATGTAGGGCGTGAGGAAGAGCAGGAGGTTGGTCTTCAGCTTCTTCGTCTCGTTGCTGCGGAAGAGCCAGCCGAGGATGGGGATGTCGCCGAAGAAGGGCACCTTGTTCACGGTGCGGATGGTGCGCTCCTGGATCAGGCCGCCGATGACCACGGTCTGGCCGTTCTTGGCCACGATGGTGGTCTTGGCGGTGCGCCGCGCGGTGGTCGGACCCAGCTGCGGATCGTTGGAGGCGATCTCCTCGGTCTGCTCCTCGATGGCGAGGCGGACGAAGTCGCTCTCGTTGATCTGCGGGGTGAGCTTCAGCTTCAGCTCGACGTTCTGCCGCTGGATGGGAGCGTAGAAGGAGGAGAGCCCGCCGAGGCCGCCCGCCAGGGAGGAGAGGGCCGGGCTGATGTTGGTCTGGGTGTTCGCCCCGCCGAGGTTGCCGAGCATGCTGGAGACGCCGCTGGGGGCGAAGCCGGACTGGAAGGGCACGTTCTGGCCCACGGTGATCTCGGCCTCCTCGTTGTCGGAGGTGAGGATGTGCGGCGTGGAGAGGACGTTGACCTGGCTGTCCTTCTGGAGGGCCTGGAGGACGACCCCGAAGGAGGGGATCGCCACGCCGAGCTCCTCGGTGCCGGGGATGCTCGGCCCCTGGATGCCGGCCATGAAGCCGCCGAGGGAGAGGAGCGAGGCCAGGGAGAAGGAGTTGGTGCCCGCGAACTGGGTGCCGAGCACCACCGGGGCCACGTCACCGCTGCTGACCTCGGGGGCCGCGCCGGTGTGGAAGTTCATGCCGAACTCGTTGGTGGTGTCGAGGCTGACCTCCATGATCACCGCCTCGACGAAGACCTGGCGGCGGGGGATGTCGAGCTTGTCGATGACCTTCTTCAGGTTCTTGTAGTCGCCGTAGCTGGCGACGATCACCAGCGAGTTGGTGGACTTGTCGGCGCTGATCTGCACCTCGCCCGAGAAGAGCTCGGCGCTGCTCATCCCCGGCACCGAGCCGTCGCTGGTGCGGGGAACGTTCCGGGGCCGGCCGGGGCGGCCGGTGCCGGCGCCCGAGCTGCCCGAGGTGAGGTTCGCCAGGGTGGAGGCGAGATCCTCCGCGTTGGCGTTCTCGAGGTAGTGGACGTGCACCTGCCCCTCGGCCTCGGTGGGCACGTCGAGCTCGGCGATGATCTCCTGGATGCGGCCGAAGGACTTGTCGTCCGCCACCAGGATCAGCTTGTTGGTCCGCTCGTCGGCGACGGCCCGGGTGATGCTCACCGCCAGCTCGCCCTCACCGTCGGCCGACCGCCCCTTGGCGGGGCGGGGGGGCGCGGTGCGGCGGGCGGCCGGGTTGTTGCTGTTGGTGTTGACGTCGAAGATCTCGCCCAGCTTCGTCGCGATGTCCGCGGCTGTCGCGTAGTTGATCTGGATGATGCGGATCTTCCCGCTGCCGCCGGCCTGATCGATCTGCTCGATGATCCTCTGCATCCGGTGCAGGTTCAGGCCGGTGTCGGTGACGATGAGCAGGTCCGGCGGGACCTGCTGCACGTCGCCGTCCCGGGAGCCGAGCTGCTTGATCAGCCCGCTGATCTGGTCGGCCTCGGTGTGCTGGAGGCGGAAGAGCATCGTGACGATCTGCTCGTTGAAGGGGATGTAGCCGTCGGGCTCGACCACCGTCGGGATGTTGGTGCGGGGAGCGTCCTTCTTGGGCAGGATCTTCAGGAACTTCTTGCCCACCGGATAGACGGCCAGGTTGTTGGCCTCGAGGGCGGCGAGGAAGGCCGCGTAGACCTCGTCGGCGTTCACCTTCGACTGGGAGATGATGGTGATCTTCCCGCGCAGGTTGTCCGGCAGGATGAAGTTCTTCCCGGTGTAGTTCGAGATGGTCTTCACCACCTCGACGATGTCGGTCTTGTCGAAGGTGAGGCTGTAGCGGACGTTCTTGTTCTTGAAGCCCTGCTGGCGCCGGGAGGCGTCCTCGTCGGTCGCCCGGGCCTCGGGGGCCTCTTCCTGCTTGGGGATGGTCTTGAGGGCCCGCCCGCCGAGGGGGTTGGTGACCGCCGGCCGCGCGGGCCGGATCGGCGAGGGCGGCTGGGGCTGGGCGAGAGAGCTCGCCGGCAGGAGGGCCGCCACGAGGAGGGCCAGGACCGGGACGAAGAGGGGGTGGGGTCGGTGCATGATTTCTCGCTACTCGATGCTGTAGGACTTCTTCACGGTGCGGCCGCGGCGCTCCAGCTCCACGGTCACGTCCCGGGCGTCCTTGAGCTTCTGGTAGACCTCGAGGGCCTTGTCCGGGCTGTTGATGTCGTAGCCGTTGATCTTCTTGATCACGTCGCCGTTCTGGATGCCGATCTTGGCGTAGAGCGAGCCCGGCCGGATGCTGAAGAGCTTGAAGCCCTGGGCCACGCCGTTCTTGAAGGCGGGGACGATGCGGGCCTGGGTGGCGATGGTGTTCAGGTTGGAGAGGGTCTTCTCGATCTCCTCCTGGGCCACCACGTACTCGTTCTCGGCGACCTTCCGGATGCCGTCGCCGATCTCGCCTTCCTTCTCTTCTTCCTTGTCGGCGGAGGCGGGGGTGACGGCGGCCACCGCGCCGCCGGCGGTGGCGCCGGGCTTGGCCTCGCCGTCCATCTCCAGGTACTCGGTGCGCCCCCGGTTGTTGAGCAGCACCCGCCGCTCCTCGACCTTCACCACGGTGGCCGCTCCCTGGAGGAGGTCACCGATGCCGTAGACCGAGGTCTCCCGGGAGTTGTTGTCGGTGATCACCGCGGCCGAGTAGTCCTCCGGATCGGCGACGATCGTGGCGACCAGGGTCGCGTTGATGGTGGTGGGGACCTCGTCACCGGGGGTGGTCTCGGGCTCGACCTCGGCGGGGGCCGCCTCGGGGTCGGGCACGGTCATCCCGAAGATGGCCGCCAGGGCCTTCGGGTCGACCGTGCTGCGCACGTTGGTCAGGGCCGGCCGGGCCGTCTTGCTCGGCTCGGCGCTCGGGGGCTGTGCCAGGCGCGCCGCCGCGACCGCCGAGACGGTGCGCGCCGACATCACCCCGGCGATGGCCACCACCACCAGGTTCAGGGTCCAGAGATACCTTTGAAAGAAGACCTGCATCCGCCAGGGGTTCGAGCAAGGCTCATGCCACGGCTCGAAAACGCCCGATGGAGCCGGATTCTGGCCCCAGGAGGCCTCTCGGGACCTCCGGGGCGCCCCGGCGCGTGGCCGGGGTGACAATGTGTCAGCCGCCCACTCCCGGGTCGCTGGCCTCTGACATTCTGTCCCGCCGCATCTTGGCCCTCTGGGTCAGGATCATGCGCAGGTAGGTCGCGGAGATGATCTCGGCGACCCGCTCGAGCTCCTCCCGGGCCTCGTAGGCCAGCGGCGCCTCGGGGCCGCCGTCGAGGTAGAGGAGGTTCACCACCCGTCCCTGCACGATCACCGGGAGGAGGAGGAGCTCCCGCGGGCGGGCTCTGCCGAGGGCGGCGAAGAAGGTCTGCTCGATGGCCCCGCCCGGGGCGGAGCCCTGGTAGCCGGCCTCCATCTGGACGACGTCCCGGAAGACGCTCTCGTTCTCGAGGGAGAAGGAGAGGGCCTCCACCCGGGCCATCCGCTCACCCCCGCTCAGGGCCACCCACCCCTCGGCCTCGTTCCGGCGCAGGACCAGGGCCGCGAAGCCGTGGGCGTGGCGGCGGGCCCAGACCTCCAGGGCGTTGCCCAGCTCGCTGCGCTCGGTGGCGTTGATCATGGTCGCCAGCAGCTCGTCCTCGGTGCGTTGATCGAGGGGCAGCCGGGCCCAGGGGACCACCGGGGTCCGCGGCGCAGAGGGGGCGGGCGCCTCGGGGGCCCGCATGGTGAAGTCGCCGCCGATGTGGGCGTTGCGGGCGCCGAAGAGCTCGGCGCGCTCGTCCGGCGAGGCGCCGGGGGGGGTGCCGGCGCGGCCGCTGGCGTCCGGGTGGGTCCAGGAGAGGCGCTCGGGCTTCTTCAGGTCGTAGTGGCGTTGGGCGTAGTCCCAGAACATGGCCTCGGGGACCACCTTCAGGATCAGCCGCCGGCGGGTGCGCTGCTCGACCACCTCCCGGGCGGTGACGTCGCCGGGATCCACCATCGCCACCTCGACGTTCCGCCCCAGCACCGCCAGGCAGATGACCTGATGGTGGGCGGCGAAGTCGCGGCTGAAGTCGCCGAAGAGGTGGGGGTCGGCCCGGGAGAGGCTCTCGCGGTCCACCACCGGCAGGCCGTGGTGTTCGGAGAGGAAGGTGGCCAGGTCCTCCTCCCGGAGGTGTCCGAGGGCGACCAGCACCGAGCCGAGGCGGCCTCCGGTCGTGATCTGGACGTCGAGGGCCTCCTCGAGCGCCGCGGAGTCGATCCTTCCCGCGCGGATCAGGGCTGTGCCGAGGCGTTCCTCCATCTCCACCCACGCTGCCAGGAAGAGGGGGGAAAGGAAAGGGAGGTCAGCGGGCGAGGAGGAGGGCCAGCCCGGCGCCGACCCCCACCGCGGCCAGGAGGGCCAGGATCCCCCCGACCAGCTTCCAGGGGAACTCGCTGCGGGGGGCGGGCTCCTCGCGGGGCGGGAGCGCGGCGACCTCCTGCGACACCTCGAAGAGGCGGCGGAGCTCGGCCCGCATCTCGGGCTCGAGGGCCTTCACCTCGGTGGCCGGCGTGCCGTGCTCGATGAGGTAGGCGTTGGCCAGCCGCCGCAGGCTCTGGGTGTAGTAGTCGGGATCGGGGGCGACCCGCAGGATGCGGCTGGCCTGGAGCAGGATGAGGGGGTCGACCTCCTTCTTGGAGTCGCCGTAGCTCACCTGCTGGGAGGCCGGCGCGGAGGGGCTGTCGAAGAGGTTCACCACGCCGGTGGAGAGGCCGTCGCGCTCGTCCCAGGAGACCGCCTTGCCCAGGAAGACCAGCTCTTGCCGGGCGAGCTGCCGGTCGGGGCCCACGAAGGAGAAGAGGTCGGTCTTCATCGGGCCGTGGTGCCAGATGGTGCGGAAGCCCCGCTCGTCGGGGGACTCGTCGGCGCTCTTGACCCTCCGCAGCCCCTTGCCGATCTGCTCGAGGAGCTCGGCCTTGGGCAGGACGATGTGGGGGTCGGTCTTCATCCGCCCCCCTCCAGCAGCGCCCGGAACTCGGGGCGGTCCCGCAGGGACTCGAAGGCGGGGTCGTCCAGGAACTCCAGGGGGAGCTCGCGCTCCCCCGGATCCCGGTAGGCGCGCTGCAGGGAGAGGAGGGCGGCCTCCGTGTTCCCCTCCAGGGCGGCGAGGAGGGCGTCGATCAGGGCCAGGTCCGGGCCCGCCCCGCCGACCTCCTCGGCCCGGCGCAGGGCGTCCCGGGCGGGGCTCTGCAGGCGCTGGGTCGCGTAGGCCCGGGCCAGGTCCAGCCAGAGCTCCGGGGCCTCGGGCTCGAGCTCGAGGGCGCGCCGCAGCAGGCCGATGGCCTCCTTGACCTCGTCCTGCTCGATCATCAGAGCCGCGAGCTCCTGCAGCGCCTCGATGTCGTCGGGATCCCGGGAGAGGGTCTCCTCGAGGTGGTGGCGGGCCAGGTGGTGGCGGCCGAGGTCGGCGTGGAGCAGCCCCAGGGTGAGGTGGGCGTCGGGCGCCAGGTCCTCGTCCTGAGCCGCGGCCTCCAGGGACTCGATGGCCAGCTGCGGACCGAAGTGGTGGAGGAGGTTGCCCAGGTTCAGGCGCAGCGCCGGGTCGTCGGGGGAGCGCAGGTGGGCCTCGAGCTGGGCGTGGAGGGCGCCGGGGAGGTCCTGGATCTCGGCGAGGGACGCGGCCAGGGCGTCCCAGCTCTCCACCCGGTCCGGGTCGAGCTCCACCGCCTCCCGGAAGCACTTGGCGGCCTCCTGGCTCCACCCGCGGCTGGACAGACGCATCCCGCGGGCGTGCGCCGATCTCGCCCGGCGCGGGCCGCTCTCACCCTCGTTAGACATGGCTCCTGGCTCGGTCCTACCTCGACGGTAGCACGCGGGATCCGGGGCGCCTCTTTTTTACCCGGACGCGTTCAGGGCCGGCCGCCGCGCCTGGAAGACCACCTCGTCCTCCAGCCGGATGGCGCAGAGGGTGCCTCCCCAGACGCAGCCTCCGTCGAGGGACCAGAGCTCGGGGCGCAGGCGCAGGCCGAGGGAGGCCCAGTGCCCGTGCGCCAGGGGGGCGCTCGCGCTGGCCCTTCCTCTGGCCGCGTACCAGGGGGTGAGGTCGGGGGGGGCGTCCTCCGGGGCCTCGGTGCAGCCGGGGGCGAGGGCTCCCCGGCGGTCGAGGTAGCGCAGGGCCACGAAGGCGTCGAGGGCCAGGCGGTCGCGCGCGTCCTCGCCGAGGCTGGCCGCCTCCCGCCAGGGCGGGGTGGGGCGCTCGCCCTCCCCCCGGGGACCCACCAGCGCCTCGAGCTCACCCCCGCGCAGGCGGGCCCCGAGGCGCGCGGCCAGGGCGCCGGCCTCCTCGAGGCTCCACTCGGGGAGCAGGCCGGCGTGGATCAGGGTCCGGCCGTCGAGGTGGAGCAGGAGGGGGCGCCGCCGCAGCCAGGCGAGGTAGTCCTCCGCCTCGGGCGCGGCGAGGAGCGCGCCGAAGGTGTCGCTGTTCTTGGCGCGCCGCAGCCCCGCCGCGGTGGAGAGGAGGTGGAGGTCATGGTTGCCCAGGACCGCCTCGACCCGGTCGGCGTGAGCGAGGACGAAGCGGGCAGCCTCGAGATCCTGGCCCCCGCGGTTGAGCAGATCACCGGTGAAGATCAGGCGATCCCGCGCGGGATCCCAGCCGATCTGCTCGAGGAGCGCCTCGAGGGCGTCGTAGCAGCCCTGCAGGTCACCGATGAGGAAGGAGGCCATACCTACCTACACCTACATCTGGGGCGCAAAAAAAGAGGAAAAGCGACCGGGGGGCGCTTGACTCGATGATATTCAATAGCGTACATTGCCGATACGACACTCGATGTAGCTAACTCAATAGATGATATTCACTGGATTCAAGATCACTCGATGAGCATGAACCTCCTCACGCCGGACGAGATCCGGGAGATCGAGTCGGCCTTCGCCGATGGCATCTCTTCGAAGGAGGTCATCGATATCTTCCTCTCCCGTGAGGTCCGCCTCTCCGAGGCGACCTTCCGACGCTACGTGCAGCTGGGCCTCCTGCCCGGCTGCCTGCGGAGGGTGGGACAGAAGGGAAAGCACAAGGGATCGCGCGGTGTCTACCCGGTCACGGTGGTGCGCCGGGTGAACCTGCTCAAGAAGATGATGAGCGAGGGCATGACCCTCGAGGAGATCCAGGACTCCTTCGTGGCCTTCCGGAACGACCTCGACGCCTTGCAGGAGGCGATCGACACCGTCTTCCGGGAGTTCTCCTCGAAGCTGGAGGCGCGCGACCTGCTCCCCGAGCGGCGCAAGACCCTCCACCAGGAGTTCAGGGAGACCCGGCGCACGGCGACGGCCCTGGTGCGCCGGCTGGAGCGGATCGGCTCGGCCATCGCGGCCTCACCCACCTCGATGGAAGCGAGCCCCTAGAGATTTCGAATCGTGGCGAAGGCAGCGCGCCGTATGCAGGCGGGGACGGCGCGCTCGGATGATGACGGTAGCGGCCCCGCAAAGGCCTTGAGGAGAGAAGAGATGAACGGGACCGGCGAGGAACGAGATCCCATCGACGAGGAGAGCATCCTGGGCGAGCGGCAGGGCCGGAAGGGCCGGCGGCGCTCGAGGACGATGTCGCGCAAGGAGATTGCGCGGGACATGCGGCGCGAACGTGCCAGAGGCCTCGATCCCGAGCTCCTCGAGATCATGAGCAACGCGGAGGACATGCGGCCGCGCTCGCGCTCGGATTGCCTCGAGGCCGAGCGGCCCTGCATGTGGGTCTCGTGCAAGTACCACCTCTGGCTCGACGTGAACCCGGAGACGGGCTCGATCAAGCTCAACTTCCCGGACGTCGAGATCTGGGAGATGGAGGAGACCTGCGCCCTGGATGTCGCCGACAAGGGGGGGATCACCCTCGAGGAGGTCGGGGAGATCATGAACCTGACCCGCGAACGGATCCGCCAGGTGGAGATGTGCGGCCTGGAGAAGATCCGCGAGGCGACGGATCCGGACGACTAGCCTGATCCCGGGCGGTTGAGCCGCCCGGCTGGCCCCACCGGTGGGAGGGCCGGGCCAGGGTCCGCCGCCCCTGGACGTTCGAGGTTTGACCATCGCTGCCGGCACGGCTACCTGTGCCGCTCATGGCCAACCGTCGAGCGCTCCTCTCGCTGAGTGACAAGTCCGGCCTCGCAGCCTTCGCCCGTCGTCTCGCGGAGCTGGACTTCGAGCTCGTCTCCACCGGCGGCACCGCCGGTCTCCTCGAGTCCGAGGGCATCCCCGTCACGCGGGTGTCCGAGGTCACCGGCGCGCCGGAGATCCTGGGCGGCAGGGTGAAGACCCTCCACCCGACGATCCACGGCGGCATCCTGGGCCGGCCCGACCTCGACTCGGATCGCGCCGACATGGAGGCGAACGGCATCGCGCCCTTCGAGCTCGTCGCCGTGAACCTCTACCCCTTCCGCGAGACCATCGCGAAGGAGGGGGTCACCCTCGCCGAGGCCATCGAGAAGATCGACATCGGCGGCCCGACGATGGTCCGGGCGGCCGCGAAGAACCATGCCCACCTCCTGGTGGTCGTGGACCCCGCCGACTACGACCGGGTCGCCGAGGCCCTGGCGAGCGGCGAGGCCAGCCGGGAGCTGCGCTACGAGCTGGCGGCGAAGGCCTTCGCCCACACCGCCGCCTACGACGCCGCCATCTGCAACTACCTCACCGCGCGGGAGGGCCCCGAGGCGGAGAGCCAGCGCTTCCCCGCGACCCTCGCGGAGACCTGGGAGAAGGTGCAGGACCTGCGCTACGGCGAGAACCCGCACCAGTCCGCGGCCTTCTACGCCCGGCCCGGCGTCGCCGGCGAGCCGGTGGTGGCGGCCGCCGAGCAGCTCCACGGCAAGGCGCTCTCCTACAACAACCTCCTCGACGCCGACGCCGCCCTGGAGGTGGTCAAGGAGTTCGAGGAGCCCTGCGCGGTGGTGGTGAAGCACCTCAACCCCTGCGGCGTGGCCATCGGCCCGGACCAGGACTTCTCGAAGACCTACCTCGACGCCAGGGCCTGCGATCCCATCAGCGCCTTCGGCGGGGTGGTGGCCCTCAACCGCGAGGTGGACGCGGCCACCGCCGAGGCCCTCGCCGAGACCTTCCTCGAGATCATCATCGCGCCGGCCTTCTCCGAGGAGGCCCGGGCGCGCCTGAGCCGGAAGAAGGACCTTCGCCTCCTGGCCCTCCCGGGCCTGGCGGGCGGGAGCTTCCCCCGCGGCGGCACCGAGCTGCGGGCGGTGGGCGGCGGCGTGCTCGTGCAGGACCGCAACGTGCGCACCTTCGATCCGGCGAAGGGCGCCCTGGGCTTCGAGGTGGTCACCGAGCGGGCGCCGACCGAGTCGGAGATCGTGGCCCTGCGCTTCGCCTGGCGCTGCTGCAAGCATGTGAAGAGCAACGCCATCGTCTACGCCTCCGACCGGCAGCTGGTCGGGGTGGGGGCCGGGCAGATGAGCCGGCTGGACAGCGCGAAGATCGCGGCCTCGCGGGCGGCCCTCTCCCTCGAGGGCTGCGTCGCCGCCTCCGACGCCTTCTTCCCCTTCCGGGACGGCCTCGACACCTGCGCCGAGGCGGGCGCCACCGCGGTGATCCAGCCCGGCGGCTCCAAGAAGGATCAGGAGGTCATCGACGCCGCCAACGAGCGGGGCCTGGCCATGGTCTTCACCGGGACCCGGCACTTCCGGCACTGAACCGGCCAGAAACGGGTTCGACGGGCTCGTTGCCCTTTTCGGGTGTCCAGGACCGCTCTGGGATAGAGTGGCGCCGTGCGCGTCGATTGCTTCCAATGTGGTGCGGCCTACATGATCCCCGACCAGGCGGTCGGGCCGGGTGGGGCGCGGGTCGAGTGTCCGAAGTGCGGTCATCAGGAGACCGTCCGACCGGGTGGGGCAGCTCCGGGCGCCCCCGCCGCGGCCCCGCCGGCCGCCGGACCGGCGTCGGCGGCGAGCACGGCCCCGGAGGACATCTTCGACTTCGGCGGTGGCGCTCCTGCTTCGCCCGCGGCGGAGCCCGGAGGGGCGCTGTCCTTCGAGGGCGACGACGACCCCTTCGCCTCCCTCGATCTGGGCGGGACGCCCGCCGCGCCGGCGCCCGCTCCGGCTCCGGCCGCGCCGCCCCCTGACGCCGGCCTGGCCCTGGGGGCCGTGGCCCTCAAGAGCGCTCGCCCCGACGAGCTGGCCGCGAACACCCCGAAGGGCTACCGGATCAAGAAGCACGACGGCTCGATCTGGGGCCCCTACGAGTTCGAAGAGCTCAAGGAGATGGCCGCCACCGGCTCGCTGGCGCCGGGCGATCAGATCGCCAAGGACGCCGACGAGTTCCGGCTCATCTCGCAGTACCCGGAGTGCGCGCCGCTGCTGCAGACCGCCGCCTCCAACTTCAAGGTCCGCACGGCCGCGGCCTCCTTCCAGCAGCCGAAGCGCCAGATCCCCTGGGTCATCATCGGTGTCCTGGGGCTCATCGCCCTCGGCGTCGCCGGGGTGATGGTGCAGGCCTACAGCCCCGGCGCCCTCGGCGGGGTGGGGCGGCTCTTCGAGCCCGTGGCCAAGTTCATCGTCGAGCGGCCGCCGCCGCTCCCGCCGAACCCGGTGGAGGACGATCTGGCGAACTTCCGGCTCGAGGTCGTGGACGCCGGCGGCGGCGCGACCCAGAACCTGGACGCCGCGCGCAAGCACATGGCCGTCGACACCCTCACCGGCTACGGTGAGGCCGACGCCGACCTGAAGCGGGCCCTCCTCGCGCAGCCCGACAGCGTCGAGGCGCTCTCCCGGCTGGTCCTCAATACGGCCTACCTCTCGCACTGGCATCCGGACGCGGCCAAGCTCACCCGCCTGGTGGCCTACGCCCGCTTCCTCGAGGCGGCCGCGCCGCAGGAGCCCATCGCGCTGATGGCCCGGGCCTCGGCCCTCCTGATGGAGGGGCCGGGCTCGGCGCCTCAGGCCCGCCGCCTGGCGGATCAGGCCTCGAGCCTGCAGCCCGAGAGCGTGGAGGCGAAGCTGCTGGCCGCCCGCGCGACCAACCTCATCGATCACACCCGGGCCGTGGCGCTGCTCCAGGAGCTCTCGGAGCACGCCGACAAGTTCCCCCGGATCGAGACCGAGCTCGGGCTGGTCTGCGAGGAGTCCGGCGACTTCCAGTGCGCCGAGAAGGCCTTCCGGGCCCGGCTGAAGCGCACCCCCGGCCACGAGGAGGCCGCGGGATCCCTGGCCCGCCTCTACCTCGGGGTGGGCGAGCACGCGAAGGCGCGGGAGGTCTACGAGGCCATCCTCGCCGAGGACACCGACCGGGTGGACCTCGAGCTGCGCCTGGCCGTGATGCGGTACCAGGTCGAGGGAGACGTCCGCCGCGCGACCCGCGAGCTGGACCTCATCCTGAAGAAGCGCATGGACTTCGCCGACGCGAAGACCACCCTGCTGGTGAAGACCCACCGGGCGACCCTCCACCGCCTCGCGGGGCAGTACGCCAAGGCGAGCGAGCTCCTCTCCGAGGTCATCGCCGAGTCCCAGTACGACGGCCCGGCGAACTACCAGGCCGCCCTCATCGCCCTGGAGAAGGGTGAGGTGGCCGTGGCCGCGGACCACCTCGCCTCGGCCTCGGGCGCGATCCCCGACCGGGCGAGCCTCAACACCCTCAAGGCCCTGGTCGCCAACGCGCGAAAGGATCACGAGGACGCCCTCACGCTCGCCCGGCGCGCCGCCGACGAGAGCCCGGGCGATCTCGGGCGGGCCCTGCTGGCCACCGCGATGCTGGCGCCGGCGGGCAAGCCTCGCCAGGCCTTCACCCGGATCACCGGGCTGCTCTCGATCGACCCCATCGAGGCCTCCGGGCCGGGCGACATCACCAACTTCTACGACGAGCGCCTGCTCTACGCGGCGGTGCAGGAGGGCTTCGAGGCCCTCATCGAGCGGGAGCCGCTGCAGGGGCTCTCCCACGCCGGGATGGGCATCTCCCTCTACCTCTCGGGCGACCGCAAGACGGCGAAGAAGGCCCTCGAGAAGGCCATCGAGCTCGACGAGCAGAACCTCCCCGCCCACGTCTACCTGGGCATGCTGGCCTGGGACGCCGGCGACTTCGCGGGCGCCCAGAAGGCCTTCCTCCGGGCCCGGGCCTCGGATCGGCTCTCGCCGATGCCGCTCTACCTCCTCGGGCGGACCGAGGAGATGCGCAAGCGTCCCGGCGAGGCGCGCAAGCACTACGCCGCCGCGAAGCGGATCGACCCCACCTTCCACTCGGTGAAGATCCGCGAGGCGATCCTCGATCACGGCGACGGGAAGAAGGAGGAGGCGGTGAGGGCGCTGCGGGAGGTGATGATCACCAACCCCAGCTCCTGGTCGGCGCGCTCGGCGCTCTACCACCTGCAATAGGGCCAGATCCCGCCTCTTTCGAGGCTCGCTTTGCCCAGGGCATCGGCCCTGGTAGAAGCCGCCCATGCGAATCCTGGTGGTTGGCCAAGGGGGTCGGGAGCACGCCCTTTCGTGGCGCCTCTCCCGGCCGGAAGAGGACGACGCCGAGCGGGTGGTGATCTGCGCGCCGGGGAGCGCCGGGATCGCCCAGGACGTGGAGGTCGTCCCGGTGCCGGTGGACGACCTCGCGGGCCTCGAGGCCCTGGCCCTCGAGCGGGAGATCGACCTGGTGGTCATCGGCCCGGAGCAGCCCCTGGCGGACGGCCTCGCCGACCGCCTGCGCGCGCGCGGCCTCGCGGTCCTCGGCCCCGACGCCGCCGCGGCCCGGCTGGAGTCGAGCAAGGCCTTCGCCAAGGAGATCATGGACGAGGCCGGGGTGCCCACGGCCGCCTGGGCCGCCTTCGACGACGCGGCCGAGGCGAAGGCCTTCGCCGCCCGCTTCGAGGGCAGGGTCGCGGTGAAGGCCGACGGCCTCGCCGCGGGCAAGGGCGTCATCCTGGCCCACGACCTCGCCGAGGCCGGGGCCGCGGTCGACGCCCTGATGCTCGAGGGTCAGGTGGGTGAGGCCGGTGAGCGGGTGGTGGTCGAGGAATTGCTGATCGGCGAGGAGAAGAGCGCCATCGCCCTCTGCGACGGCAGCCGGGTGCTGATGCTGGCCGCCTCCGAGGATCACAAGGCGGTGCACGAGGGCGACACCGGCCCGAACACCGGCGGCATGGGGGCCTTCTCCCCGGTCGAGGGCCTCGACGCCGAGGGGCTGGAGCGAGTGCGCCTCGAGGTGATGCAGCCGATGCTGGAGGTGCTGGCCCGGCGCGGCGCCCCCTTCCGCGGCGTGCTCTACGCGGGCCTGATGCTCACGGCGGACGGCCCGAAGGTGCTCGAGTTCAACGTGCGCTTCGGCGACCCCGAGACCCAGCCCCTGATGCGCCGGGTGAAGGGGCCCCTGGCTCCGGCCTTCCTGGCCGCGGCGCAGGGTGATCTCTCGGGGATCGAGCTCGCCTGGCGGGAGGAGACCGCCTGCTGCGTGGTCCTCTGCAGCGAGGGCTACCCGGGCAGCTACCCCAAGGGGCGGGCCATCACCGGCCTCGAGGGCGTGCCCGAGGACGTGAAGGTCTTCCACGCCGGCACCCGCTCCGAGGAGGGGGTCTGGCAGACCGCCGGGGGCCGGGTCCTCGGCGTCACCGCCCTCGGGGCGACGATCCGCGAGGCGCGCCGGCGCGCCTATTCCGCCATCGAGGGCGTGGCCTTCGTGGGTATGCACTTTCGCCGGGACATCGGCGACCGCAAGGGAGAGGAGAGCGAGTCATGAGCGCGCAGGTCCTGCTGCTGATGGGTTCGAAGAACGACTGGAAGGTCGTGAAGAAGGCCCGGGACGTCCTGGAAGAGCTCGGGGTCGAGGCCGAGGCCCACGTCTCCTCCGCCCACCGCTCGCCCGCTCGGACCCTGGAGCTCATCGCCGCCGCCGAGGCGGGGGGGGCCAAGGTCATCATCTGCGCCGCGGGCCTGGCCGCGCACCTGGCCGGGGTGACGGCGGCCCACACCCTCCTGCCGGTGGTCGCCATCCCCATCGGCGGCGGCAGCCTCGGAGGCCTCGACGCGCTCCTCTCCACCGTGCAGATGCCCCCGGGCATCCCCGTGGCCACCGTGGGCATCGATCGCGGGAAGAACGCCGGCCTCCTCGCCGCGCAGATCATCGCGCTCTCGGACGAGGGGCTGCGCGGCCGGCTCCAGGCCTTCCGGAAGGCGCAGACCGAGGCCGTGGCCGGCGACGACGGCGAGCTGGTGTGAGGGGAGCGCCCCCCGGCAGCTCCGGGCCGACGTCGACGGGCACCTCGCGCCTTCTCCTCTCCGGCGGCCTGGCCACCGGCTGGTTCGGGTTGCAGGTCCTCGCGGGACGGTCGCTGGACGAGCGCGGGTTCGGGCTCTTCACCCTGGCGACCACCGCCGCGGCCCTCGCCCTGGCCCTCGTCGCCCGAAGCCCGCGAGGGTGGCCCGGGAGCGACCCTCGCGCGCTCCCGGAGGCCCGGACCGGACACCGGGCGGTGGAGGCCGCGCGAGCGCTCACGCTGCGCCTCGACCGGCTCTTGATCCCCTTCTTCGTGGATCTGCCCATGCTGGGCTTCTATGCCGCGGCGGCGAACTTTCTCTTCGTCTTCGACCTGCTGGGGGTGGGGCAGGCGGAATACCAGCGGTCGCGTCCCGGCCGGACCGGCGAGGCCGCCTTCGCCCGGGCCTGGTTGGCGCCCCTGGGGCTGGTGGGCCTGGGATTGGCGGTCCTGGTCGGGGTCGTCCCCGCCGCGCTCCATCTCTTCTTCTCGGGGCGCTTCGACGCCTCGGCCGGGCTGCTGCTCCCCCTGGCCGCCGTGGCCTCGCTCCGGATGCTGCAGGCGGTCCCGGGGGGCCTGCTCGCCGCTCGGCCGAAGGAGGAGAGACGGGGGTGGCTCCTGCACTTCGAGGGGGCGATGGTCGTGCTCCAGCTGGCGCTGCTCTTCCTCCTCCTGCCCATGATCGGCTTGATGGGAGCGGTCCTCGCCAACGGCGTGATCGCCGCGCTCCGGCTGGCAACCTACAGCTCGATCGCGCGGCGGGTGGAGGCCGGGAGGTGAGCATCTCCATTGACCGGCCTGGACGCGCGAAGTACCAACGTCGCGCGACGGCCGACGGGTCGGCGCCTCATCTGTGCCGCCGCGGAAGGTCATGAGCATCCAACACGTCGTCGTCACGCCGGTACACAACGAGCAGGATCACTTGCCGGCGCTGCTGCGCTCGATGGCAGCCCAGACGCTCCCCCCCACCGAGTGGATCCTGGTCGATGACCACTCCACGGACGGTACCCGGGAGCTCATCGAGGCGTTCTGCCTGGAGCACCCCTGGGCGCGGCGGATCGAGGGGGACGTCACCGTGGACCGCGAGCTGGGTGGGAAGGTCGCCCGGCTCTTCCTCCAGGGGCTCTCCCGGGCCCGGACCGACTGGGAGTTCCTCTCCAAGATCGACGCGGACCTCACGCTGCCCGACGACTACTTCGAGCGCGTCTTCCAGCTCTTCGCGGATCGAGAGCGTCTCGGGATCGCCGGCGGCGGCTGCTACGAGTACCGGAACGGCAAGAAGTGGTACGAGGCCGTCCCCCCGGATCACACGCGAGGGGCGCTGAAGACCTACCGGCGGGCGTGCTGGGACGAGTGGGGCGGCGTACGGCCGGTGAACGGCTGGGACGGGATCGACGGCTTCCTGGCTCAGATGAACGGGTGGCAGACCCGCAGCTTCCCGGAGATCGAGGTCATCCACCACCGGCCCTCGGGCTCGGCGCGGGGGGTGATCCGCGGCCGCTTCCGGGCCGGTGAGTTCGCCCACTTCATGGGCTACCACCCGCTCTTCCTCGCCGCTCGCTGCCTGCGGCGGGCCGCCGATCGGCCCGCGGTCCTCGGGAGCCTGGCGCTGGGCGCGGGCTTCGTCTGGTCCCATCTCAGAGACCGGCCGGTCTTCGAAGAGCGCGAGGTGGTCGAATACCTGCGCGAGCGCCAGCTGCGGCGACTCGGCCTCGGCGTGCTCCTCGATCGGGCCTCGAGGCGACCGGGGAAGGAATGAGCCGCGGGCGGCCCGAGACGGTGCTGCTGGTCGCATCCCACGGAGGCCACTGGGCGCAGCTGCGCCGGCTCGACCGGGCCTTCGAGGGGATGCGTTGCGTCTATCTCTCCACCGAGCAGGGGCTCGAGGCCGAGGTCGCGCCAGCGCAGCTCCACGTGGTGATGGACGCGAACCTGCAGACCCGGGGCAAGCTGCTCGTGATGGCGGCGCAGGTGCTCCGGGTCATGGTGAGGATCCGTCCCACGCTCGTCGTCTCCACCGGCGCGGCTCCGGGTTTCTTCGCGCTGCTCTACGGCAAGGCGATGGGCGCCCGCACCATCTGGGTGGACAGCGTCGCGAACGCCGAGCGCCTGTCGGTCTCGGGAGCGAAGGTCCGCCCCTTCGCCGACCTCTGGCTCACCCAGTGGCCGCACCTCGCCCGGCCGGAGGGGCCGCGCTACGAGGGGAGCGTGCTTTGATCTTCGTCACCGTCGGGACGCAGCTCCCCTTCGATCGCCTCGTGCGCGCGGTGGACGCCTGGGCAGGGGAGCACCCGGGGCAGGAGGTCGTGATCCAGACGGCGTCCGGGGGCAGGCCGCCGGAGCATTGCCAGGCCCACGAGACGCTGGCGCCGGAGGCCTGGCGAGCGCTCTTCGATCGGGCGGATCTGGTGGTCGCCCACGCTGGCATCGGGACCATCCTCTCCTGCCGGGAGGCCGGGAGGCGCCTGATCGTCGTCCCCCGGGAGGCCGCGCGGGGGGAGCACCGGAACGATCATCAGCTGGCCACCGTCGCCTCCCTCGGCGACCTGCCGGGCATCCGGGTGATCACGGAGGTCGAGGACCTCCCCGAGGCCATCGAGGTGGCGCTCTCCGAGCCGGCGACCGGACACTCCCGGGAGAGCGCCGAGCTGGAGAGGCTCGTCGGTTGCCTCCGGCGCTTCGCGCTCGGCGAACGGGACGCGTGAGACCTGGCCTAGCGGCGGCCGTAGACGAAGAAGTGGGCGCGGGTGCCCGTCTCGACGTCGTTCGCGTAGGGAATCGGGTTCTCGATCCGCTCGATCAGTGACCACTCCGGGGCGTGGGTCTCCACCCAGGGGGTGAAGCGCCGGTAGCGGACGTGGTCGTTCCCGAAGTCAGGCTTGTCGACGTCGCTCGAGAAGACGATGACGTGGCGGAGGGCGGCCGCGAAGAGGGTCCGCAGGTGCGCCTCGAAGACCTCGTCCTCCACCAGATGGTAGATGACGTCGAGGGAGAGCACGAGCTCGGCCTGCTCGCCCTGGTAGTCGGAGAGGAGGGCGAAGGACTTGCTCGGGTCGCTCGAGAAGATCTCCCGGCAACGCTCCACGGCCGTCAGGCTGACGTCGAAGCCACGGTAGGTGGGGTACTCGGCCAGGCGAAGCTGGTTTCCGTCGCCGCAGCCGAACTCCATCACCGACTGGACCTGGTGCTCGGCGACGAAGGCGTTGAGGACCCCGGCCTTGAAGCGAGCGAACTCGCCGTAGGAGCCCGCTCCGGAGGTCCCCTCCGACGCATAGCGCTGCTCCCAGTACCGGGCGCTGCCGCGGAAGCGGTGAAGCGCTGCGAGCCTGCGCTTCAGCGCACGAAGGAGCGGTCCGACGACCGGAGTCTTGCTCAACAGCGCTTTCACGGTGGGGATGTGTATACCAACACGCATTCCTTGCGAATGCAGAAGTCAGGGTATGTTTGCGCCCGTGAACGACGCGCCGAACGCCCGCTGGATACACCATCTGATCGCCGGGACGGTCGTGGCCTACGGCGCCTTCGTGCCGATGAGCATCGCCGGCGTGCAGGTGAGTTTCCTGCTGGCGCTGGGGGCGCTGGCGGCGCTGGGGTTCAGGGAGACCCGCCCCCGGCTCACGCCCACTCCCTTCGACGGCGCGGTCCTGCTCTTCGTCGTCGTGGTGAGCGTCTCGGGGCTCACCAGTCACTTCTCGTCGCCGGGTGAGAGGGAGGCTTTCGACGCGTGGAGGTTCCTCGCGCTCTTCACCCTCTATGCGGGCCTGGCCTGGAAGCCCCGGCTCGCATCCTGGATGCTGCTGGCCTGCTTCGGGGTGGGGATCCTCGTCTCGGTCTACGGCATCCTCCAGCACTACACGGGGATCGACATCTCGCGCTCGGCGGTCAACGCGGTGCAGCGTCGGTCGGACGTACTGGCGACACGCTTCCGGCCCAGCGGGACCTTCCGGATCCCGTCGACCCTGGCCTTCGTCCTGTCCATCCTGATCCCGATCGCCATCGCCTTCGCGCTGGAGTGGGCGAGTCGGTTGAGGGACCGGCTGCTCATCCTGGCCGGGACGGTGCCGGCGCTCGTCGTCCTGGGCCACACCCAGGTTCGCGCCGCCTGGATGGGGCTCGGCGCGGGCCTGGTGATCATGGCGGCCCGCCGCTCTCCGGTGACCTTCCTGTCGATGGTCGGGGCGCTGGTGGTGCTCAGCGTCGGGCTCGTGACCTTCTCGCCGGCGGTGGGGAAGAAGGCCGAGGTCATGTTCGACCTGAAGTACGACGCCAACGCCGATCGGATCTTCTTCTGGGCGCGCTCGCTGGAGATGGCAGGGGACGCCCCGGCGCTGGGCATCGGCTACGGCCACTTCACGCCCGCCACGGACTGGTACTACGACCGCCTCGACATGGAGCAGCCCGTGCGCTGCCACGCGCACAACAACTTTCTCCATCTGTGGGCCGTCGCGGGCCCCCTCGGGCTGGCCGCCTTCCTCTGGATCTTCACCATCTTCTTCGGGGTCACCTCGGCGACCTATGGAAAGGCCAGGGGCCCGGTGGGTCATCGCTTCGCTGCCGCGTGCGCTCTCGGCAGCATGGGGGGCGTGTTCGCGTTCCTCGTCGCAGGGCTGACCCAGGATCCCTTCTTCAGCGCGGAGACCTTCTACGCCCTCACCCTCGCGCTCTCCCTGGGCACCGTGGCGGCCCGCTGGGTGGGAGAGGAGGAGGTGCTCTCCCGGCTCCGGGCTCGCTGGCTCGATGGCCTCCTCCCTGGCCTCGCCGGCCTCGTCATCGCGAGTAGCCAGGGGGTCTGGGAGGCAGATCTGGGGATGTCGGGGATCGTCCTCGGTCGGGGCGCGGTTCCGCGCATGGCTGCCCTGGGCCTCGGGCTCGCCGCGGTGGTGGTGGCCTCCCTGGACCGGGGGCATCGCCAGCGGGTGCTTCGCGACCCCTTCTCGCAGGCGGTCGTCCTCGCGCTGGTCTTCGTGAACCTGACCTACCTGGTCACGATTCACGGGCTCCTGCCTTCCCTGGGGACGGGAACCTTCACCGGACCCTGGGCCCCGGCGGGGGCCACGGCGGCGCTCGCGGCCGCCCTCGCGATCAGGATCGTCGCGCTGCTCCGCCCCTCCGCGCCTCGCCTGTGGGTCCTCGTAGGGTCCACCGTGGGCGTGGCCCTGTTGACCCTGGGCGTGCCGGAGCTCGTTCACGGACCCTCGGAGGATGGGACGGCGGCGCCGGCGGTGCTCACCCGGGAGACGCCGGTGCGCCCGGATCGCAGGGCCTACGTGGGGAGGTTGGAGGTCGGAGGTCAGGACTGCCTGGCCTCCGTCATCTCCAGCGGTGCGGTCTTGACCCACCGCGTCTGCGCGGAGCGCTTGCCGGCCCGGCTGACGCTGGCGGGAGGGGGAGAGCAGCGCTGCACCGGGATCGCGGATCTCCACAGCCAGACGGGAGCGGTGACCGTGACCTGCCGGGACCCCGGCCAGGCGCGGGACCTGCTCGACACCACCGGCGGTCCGCTCTCCTTGCAGCTCGGGGACGCAGGCGCGGCGAGCCTGGTGGCGCTCCAGCCCGGAGGGGAGACGCCCTGCCGGGTCCTCGCCGGGAGCCCGCGGCGCCTTCGTTGTGACGCCCCGGTCGCGCCGGGGGCTCCTCTCCTCGACGAGGACTCGCGGATCGTCGGTGTGGTCGGGGAGGGGGCGGAGATCCTGGAGCCGGTCGGACCGCTGCTGTCCAGAGACTTCGATCGGGACGGGGTTCCCGATGGCGCGGACAACTGCCCCCGGGTCGCCAACCCGCGGCAGAGTGACTCGGACCGCGACTGGATTGGCGACGCCTGCGAGCCCCTGACCCACGCGGCGGGGCTGGGGGATGGGCGGGTGGTGGCCGCCAACGCGGTGGGAGAGGTCTCTCTCTACCGACCGGAGGGCGGGCGACTGCGGCCGCTGGGAGCGCCGCTGATCCGTGACCTGAGCGCGCGATGGTCGGGAGTGGCGGTCATCGAAGAGGGGATCGTGGTCGCGTCCAATCGAGATGGAGACTGGCGGCTGGTCTCCCTCGCGGGCTCGGTCGAGGCGGTCCTGGACTTCCCCGACGGCTCTCGCTGGATCGATCTCGTCGGCGCGAGAGGCCCGGCCGGCGTCGCGCTCGTCGGGGCTCGGAACCGGGATCGGCGGCTCGTGGTGGTGGAGCCCGCACCGGGTTCCCTGAAGCTGGTCTCGGAGCGAGCCGACCCGGGGCGCGGCCCCTTCCGTGCGATCGCCAGCGGAGACCTCACCGGTGATGGACTGGACGAGATCGTGGTCTGTCGAGGTGGTGACCAATATCCGGCGGTGATGGAGGTCTACGGTCTGGACGAGGCCTCGAACCTGGTCGAGCTGGCTGGGGCGCGCTTCCCCGCAGAGCGCGTGCGGCCGGAGGACGACTTCGACCGGGATTGGTGGCGTCGTCAGCTGGGAGGGCGTCCCCCCGAGCTGGACGAGGCCCTAGAGCTGATGCCGTCCGATGCAGGGACGATCATCGTTCACTGGAACCGGGAGGGGGCGGTCCGGGCCTGGGCGTTCCAGGGAGGAGACCTGGTCCGGATCCCGGTGCCAGCGGAGCGTCGTGGCGTGCCCCGTCCGGCCTGGTCCGTGGAGGGGCCAGCCGCTTCCTACCGGTATCGAGTGGACGATCCGGGCTAGGTAGCGGCGCGTTGACAGGCCTGGGGTCCACCGCTACACCGGCCACATGATCGATGGACACCAGGGGGATGCGATGCCCGCAGGCGACGACCTGCTGGCAGAACTCATTTCCACGACCTGGACCTGGCGCTGGAAGGTGCTGGGCCTCTGCGTGCTGACCGGTCTGGTGGCCAGCGGTACCAGCCTGCTTCGCGCCAACCCCTCGACGGTGCAGATCCAGATCGCGATCGGGACCGTCCCCACGGGGGAGCAGATCGAGACCGCCCGGGTGGTCTCGACCCGCGCGACCTCGCGCACCTACGTCGAGCGCCTCCTGAGCGAGCAGGGCGAGGACCCGGTTTCCCTGCCCGAGACCATGGTCCTCAAGGCCACCGCTGGCCCCGAGGGCAAGATGGTGGCCCTGACGGTCGAGAGCGAGGATCCGGTGCTGGCGACCCGCGTCGCCCAGGTCACGGCCCAGGCGATCGTCGGCGAGCACGCGAGGATGCTCGAGGGCTTCATCGCGGCCCGGCAGCGACAGATCGCCGAGAACAAGGAGCTGCTCGCCCAGCTGGAGAAGGCGATCACGGCCCCCCAGGGGACCTCGACGGGCGGTCAGGCGCCCTCGAAGCGGTCGGAGGAAGAGGGGACGGCCTGGGCGGCGGCGGTCGGCCTGATCAAGCACATCTCGAAGCTCGAGGACGAGAACCAGGAGCCCCACGCCCGGGCCAGCACCGTCATCTTCGGGCCGGACGTGCAGGCGAGGGGAATCCAGAAGCGGGCGATCGTCTCGGGGGTATTCGGGTTCGGTGCGGGGTTCCTCTTCTTCGCCTTCCTGGTCCTCGCGCGCCTGGCGGCGGCGCCCTATCTGAAGCAACCCGGGGAATGACCGCCGCGGCAAAGGGGACGGCGGGCCAGGCGGATCTCCGTCCCTGGCTGGGCGCATTCTTGCTCCTGATCGCCCTCGAGGTCCTCCTGGCTCCCTTCGCCTCGCCGATGGGGATCGCCGCGGTCCTGTGGCTCTGCACCGCGGCGTTGATCGTCGAGCGCCGGTTCGGGCTGTGGACCCTGCTCACGATGCTGGCCTGCCTCTCGCTGCCCCAGGCGCTGGCGGCCTACGTCACGCGGGTGCCCTTCGGGATCTTCGTGGCGGATCTCGCGGTCATTCCGCTGCTGGCCGCCGCCGTGGTCCGGGTGCTGCGCACCCGGGTGATCCCACCCTACCTGCTGCACTTCGTGGCCATCGTCGCGGCCGGGGTGGCGCTGACCGCGTACGGAGTCCTGGGCGACAACGCCTTCTTCGACGCCGTCGGGGTGTTCCGCCGCATCTGCGTCTATCCGCTGGTGTTCCTGGCAGCCGTGGTGCTCCTGCAGACCACCGCTCCATCGCTCGTCACCCTGGAGAGGATGGTGCTGGCAGCGGCGGGCGTGATCGGCCTCATCGTCGCGTGGCGCCTCGTCACCGGGCAGGGCTACGCCCACGAGTACATGGAGGGGCTGGGGGTTCCCGACCGCTACCTCTCTCATCTGGAGTCCGTCGGCCTGATCTTCGCGATGATCCTCGGCCTGGGTCACGTGGCCACCGACCGCCAGTACAAGGGTCGTTGGTTGGTCTTCGTTGGCCTGGGTCTCGTCTGCCTGGTGGCCTCGAACTATCGCACCGTCTGGCTTGCGTTCGTGATCGCGGCGACGGTCTGGGCCTGGACGAGTGATCAGAGTTCCGGCCGCCTGATGGTCATCGGGTTCATCGCCCTGGGGCTGGCCATCGGGATCGCGACTCTCGTCGTCTGGCAGGTCGACCCCACGAGCCTGGCCGTCGAGCGCTTCTCGGTGGACAACCTGAGGAGAGGGATGAACTGGCGGTGGGGGTCCTGGACTCGAGCGGTGGAGGTGTTTCTCGAGTCACCGATCTTCGGCACCGGATTCGGCTACCGGCACGAGTTCGAATATGTGACCGGACGCAACTTCGACGTGGTCCACATGTCCCGGGGACACACCATCCACAACGATCTCCTCTGGCTGCTGGTGAACGGCGGAGTCGTCGGTACCGGCCTCGTGCTGACCCTCCACCTGCGGTGGTGGGGCCGGTGCCTCCGGGCTCTCTCGGGGTTCAACAGGCAGACGCCGGAGGCCCGCTTCATCTCCGCTGCCCTGGCCACGCACGTCGCGGCCATCATGCTCTCGATGTTCCAGCCCTTCTTCTCCTCGCCGGCGCCGGTCGTGGCCATTCACCTGATCATGGGCATCGCGCTCGTCCTGGCGATTCGTCTCGAGCGGCAAGCCCAGAGGGTCTCGCTGCCGCAGGACCGAGTGGTTCCCACGACACGATCGATCGCTGGAGCTCGGACGGCCTAGGCCGCGTCCCGCCGGAGCAGTCGCAGCGCGCGGGCACGCTCCTCCTTCGTCGCGAAGAGCGGCGAAGCGAGGGCTGCCGCGAGGACGACCAGCCCCGCCCCTCCCAGCACCCTCCGCTGGAGGGCGCTCTCTCCGAGGAGCCAGAGGGCCAGGGCTCCGGCGAGAGCAGCGAGGAGGAAGAGGACGCCGAGCCGCCCCCACTGGGGTGTGGCCAGCGACCGGCCCCGGAGCCAGACGATCGAGAGCAGGCCCCCGCTGCCGGTGGCGATGGCGCTGGCGGCCGCGGCGCCCAGCGCGCCCATGCTCGGGATCAGCGCGGCGTTGAGCACCACGTTCATCGAGGCGGCCAGCAATGCGATGACGGCGATCCGGAGGGAGCTGGTCGTCGTCTGGATCAGGGTCCCCGCCCAGTAGTACACGGCCAGGCCGGGCCAGGTGAGGCAGAGGACGGGCACCAGGGTGTGCACACCGAGATAGCGGTCTCCGCCGAGCACCGCGACGATGTCCGGGGAGAGGACCACGACGGTGAAGCTGGCGAGGAGGAGCAGCGCGCCGAGCCAGCTCACGGCGTTGCCGGCGATCGCCGGCAGGGCCGCACGCTGATTCGCGTGCATCCGGTAGGCGCGCGGCGGCCAGGCGAGCTGGAAGGGCGCCACGATGGAGAAGCCGATCAGGCTCGAGGTGCGCACCGCGACGGCATAGCGGGCGACCTCCTCGAGACCGACGAGGTGCGCCAGGAAGTAGCGGTCCGAGGCCTGGACCACCATCCAGCAGAGCGCGGCGGGCACGAAGGGCACGCCGAAGCGGAGGAGCTGGCCGAGGAGCTTGCGGTCCGGATGGAATCCCGTGCGGCGGATCACGATCACCAGGGCCAGGGTGGCGCCGGCGGCGAAGACGCCGAAGCGGGCGCCGAAGATGCCCGGCAGCCCCTGGCCCCCGAAGACCAGGGCCAGCGCCCCGAGTCCGAAGACCACGGTCGTGCCTGCCAGGAAGGACGCGTAGACCCAGACCTGCCCGCGGGCCCGGAAGACCTGGAGGCCGATCTCCAGGATGGCCTCCATCGCGGCCGCCGCCAGGACGAGCACGACCACGGTTCCGAGGGCCGCGTCGCCCACCAGGGCGAAGGAGATGAGGGGGGCGAAGGCGATCCCCACCCCGACCAGGATCGTCCCCAGGACGGTGGGGACCAGGAGGGCGGAGGAGACCAGGTGGCTGACGCCGGTCGTCTCCCGGTCCCGGAGCTCGTAGAAGCGCAGGACTGCCTGGCGCATGCCCAGGGCGAGGGCGATCAGCGTGAGCTGGCGGGTGACCTGGAGGGTCTCCAGGGCCCCGAACTCCACCGGATCGAGGAGCCGGGTGTAGGCGGGGGTCAGGGCGAGGGAGACGCCCCGGGTCACCGCGACGGCCGCCGCGTAGACCACCATTTCCCGCGCCATGCCCATGGCGGGCACCCATACCAGAGGGTCAAGCCCTGGTACACGACTTGCTCTGCACCAACGTCGAACCTTGACATGATGTGTCAAAACGCTAGAAGCACAGCCACGGCGCCGTTGAGCGGGATCCAGGGGGGTTCCTGGTGGACGGGGTGGGCGTTCAGGGACTGAACACACCCTGACGCCGATGTCGTGGAGACCGAGGTAGGTACGAGATGAGCGACACCCACAAGTACAGCTTCAAAGTCCTCCTGCTCCTCGCAGATCTGGCGGCCTTCGGTGGCGCCCTCCTGGGCGGGATGTGGCTGCGCTACTACCACCATCTGTGGGTCTTCGAGGCCGCGCCGGCCCCCTGGGCCGAGGTCCTCCAGGTCCTGCCCTACGCCCTCGTGATCTACGCCGTCGTGCTGCGCTTCAGCGGCCTCTACCACCTGCACCGCAGCGCCCTCGACGAGGTCCTGGGTCTCCTGCGGGCGATCATCGTGAGCTTCGCCATCATCCTGGCGGTCACCTTCTTCTACCGGACCTTCTCCTACAGCCGGGCCGTCGTGCTCCTGATGCTGCCCCTGACCTTCGTGGGGACGCTGCTCCTGCGGACCCTGGTGCGCTTCTTCTGGCACCAGGTGCTCCAGCTGGATCCGGTCCAGGGCTCGGCGCTGCTCGTCGGCTCCGGCCCGGTGGCGGAGCACCTGGTCGAGCAGTACCGCGGCCGCCGGCAGGACTTCGTGGTCCAGGGGGTGGTGCAGGTCGATGCCGAGGAGCCCATCGAAGCGATCAAGGGTGTGCCGGTCGTGGGGGCCCTCGAGGACCTCGACGCGCTGCTCGCCAGCGGCACCTATCAGGTCGTGCTCGTCGCGGACGCTCGCCTGGATCGCGAGCAACACCTCGAGATCGCCGAGCACTGCCTGCGGCACACGGTGCAGTACCACGTGGTGCCCGACATCTTCGAGCTGATGCTCGATCGGCTTCAGGTCAACACGGTCGGCGGGCTGCCCCTGATGGGGCTCAAGGCCAGCAACCTGACCGGCACCAACGCCCTCATCAAGCGGGTCTTCGATCTGGTGGCCGTCTCGGTCCTCCTGGCGGCGGCCACTCCGGTGATGCTCATCACCGCGATCGTGATCAAGCTCTCCTCGAAGGGCCCGATCTTCTTCGTCCAGGAGCGGGTCGGGCTCAACGGCCGCACGTTCAAGCTGCTGAAGTTCAGGTCGATGCACGTCGCGAGCGACGATCACGTGCGGGAGTACGCCCAGCAGTGGATCACGAAGGGCGCCGCGAACGCCGAGAGCGACGACGGCGAGGAGAAGGTCTTCAAGGTGAAGAACGATCCTCGGATCTTCCGCTTCGGCGCCTTCATCCGGAAGTACTCCATCGACGAGCTGCCCCAGTTCATCAACGTGCTGCGGGGAGACATGAGCCTCATCGGCCCCCGCCCCCCGGTCCCCTACGAGGTCGAGGTCTACCGAGACTGGCATCGCCGCCGTTTCGAGGCCCACCCCGGAATCACGGGCCTCTGGCAGGTCTCGGGGCGCAACCACCTCTCCTTCGACCAGATGGTGAAGCTCGACATCGAGTACATCGAGAACTGGTCTCTGGGGCTCGATCTCAAGATCGTGCTCAAGACCGTTCGAGTGGTGGTGGCCGGAAGCGGCTATTGACCTGGACCGGCCTGCGCGGCAGGGTCCGATTCGATGGGGTTCGGCGAGTACGGCATCATTGGTTGCGGTCCCTGGGGTCTGCGCCTGCTCTCGGTGCTCCGGCGGTGCTTCGACGAGAGGCTGGTCGGCCACGTCGCTGATCTCCGGCCCGAGCGCCTCGCGGCAGCGGCCCGCATCGATCCGACCGTCTGCCTCCATGCGAGCCACGAGAGCCTCCTGCAGAGCCCCGGGCTGACGGGGATCCTGGTGGCCACGCCGACCCCGACCCATGGGGACCTGGTGGAGGCGGGCCTCGAGCGGGGTCTGGACGTCTACGTGGAGAAGGTCCTCTCGATGGACCTCGCCCAGGCCGGGCGGATCGAAGGGCGGGCGCTTCGCGAGGGAGCGCGACTGCAGCTGGGGCTCCCGTGGCAGCACGGCCCCGTCGCCACGGCCCTGCGCGGGCTGCTGGACCGAGGGACCCTCGGGGCCCTCCGTTCGTTGCAGGCGACCCGGGTCGGCGCCAGCCCCCTGCGGCGCAGCGAGGGCGTCATCTGGGATCTCCTCCCCCACGACGTGGCCATGGTCCTGCAGGCCATGGGGAGGGTGCCTCAGGCGGTCCGCGTCCGGGAGGCGGTGCAGGAAGCGGCCGGGGCCGAGCTCGTCGCGGTCACGGTGGAGCTCGGCCTCGACGATCGAGTGGTCGCGACCCTGCGGGCATCGTGGGTCGAGGATCGCACGGTGCGAAGCTGGGTGCTGGAGGGGGAGGCGGGGACCGCCCGGGTCGACGAGATCGAGCGGCGCAGAGATCTTCGGCTCGATGGCGAGACGCTGGCCGCGGACACCGACGAGCCGCTCGAGGAGGCCCTCCGGGCCTTCCTCCTCCCGGCGGCCGACCCCGGCAGGGCGGCTCCCGGGTGCTGGGGTGTCGATCTGAGTCGCGTGCTGGCCACCGCCGCCGAGGCGGCGAACTGCCCTGGCCGCTGGCTCCCGATCCTGCCGCTCCCCCGCGAGGTCGGGGGCGAGATCGCCGCAGCCTGACCGCTCCTCACCAGCCGCGGGTGTGCGCGAAGCGCGCGATGGCCTCGCAGATCCGGGCGATCGCCTCGGGATCCAGCTGCGGATGCAGAGGCAGGGAGATCAGCCGGGCGCAGGCGGCCTCCGTCACCGGCAGGTGACCGGGCGGCAGGCCGAGGTGGCGGTACGCCGGCTGCAGGTGGAGCGGATGGGCGTGGTGCAGCCGGGTCTCGATCCCCTCGGAGGCCAGGTGGTGGTGCAGGGCGTCTCGCTCGGGGACCTGCAGGGGCAGCAGATGCCAGACCGGCTCCGCCTCCGGCCGGACCCGGGGGAGGGTGACCGCAGGGACCTCGTGCAGGGCCTGCCGGTAGGCCTCGACGCGCTCGCGCCGCGCCTCGTTCTCTGCGTCCAGCCAGTCGAGCTTCTTCTCCAGCACGATCGCCTGCAGCGCGTCGAGGCGACTGTTGACTCCCTCCTCCTCGTGCAGGCCGGTGGGGCCCCGCCCGTGATTGGAGAGGCGGCGGATCCTGGCCGCCAGATCCTGGTGCTGGGTGGTCACGGCGCCGGCGTCGCCGAACGCCCCGAGGTTCTTGGAGGGGTAGAAGGAGAAGCAGCCCGCGTCACCGATCCCTCCCACGCGGCGGCCGCCCCAGCGGGCGCCGTGAGCCTGAGCGGCGTCTTCGATCAGAGGCACCTTGGCGTGGTCCGCGATCCGGCGCAGCGCGGTGAGGGGGGCAGGGTTGCCGTAGAGGTGCACGGCGAGGATGGCCCGCGTGCGCGGTCCGATGGCCCGCTCCACGGCCTCGGGATCGATCAGGTAGGTCTCCGGATCGGTCTCGACGAAGACGGGGCGGGCACCGTTGAGGGTGATGGCCTCGACGGTGCCGATGAAGGTGTTCGCGACGGTGACCACCTCGTCTCCCTCGCCGACCGCCAGGGCCCGGAGAGCGAGGTAGAGGGCGTCGGTGCCGTTGGCCACGCCCACGCAGTGAGCGGCCTCCGCGTGGGCAGCGAAGGTCCTCTCGAAGGACTCGACCGCGGCCCCCCCCACGAAGCTGGCCTGCCCGATCGCGGCCTCGAGGGCGGGCAGGAGCTCTGACATCAGGTCGCGGTGGAGCGCCGGCAGGTCGAGGAAGGGAATCGGTCGGAGAGGCATCGCGGCAGGAGTATCTCCGGGGAGAGAGGGAAAACAAGGCGCCCGGCCCGCGCGCCCACCGCGCCGGAGGAGGCTCGCCGGGTGGGCAGAGGTGGGGGGCTGGCATTTCCCACCACCTCATGGTTTCTTGCCGGGCCCATCGGGCAGGGCGCCCGGGGAGGACGAAGCGCGTGGACCAGAACCTGTCCCATCCCTTCGAGCGCAGCGGGCTCGCCGCCCTCTCGGATCTCGAGACCCCCGCCTGGCGGGAGGTGCTCGCAGAGCTCGAGCGGCAGCAGGAGGCCTTTCTGGAGCGGGAGTCCTCGTTCCGGAGCCCGGACTACCGGTGGCCGCGGGATTCGCTCCACACCTGGAGCCGGGTCTGGGAGTACCCCTACGCCCACGCCCAGCTCCGGGCCCACCTCGTGGGCAAGGAGGGCGGGGAGCGCTCCAGGGTCGTCGATCTCGGCAGCGGCGTGACCTTCTTCCCCTTCGCCGTCGCCCGGCTCGGCTATCGGGTCTCCTGCCTCGACGTGGATCCCATCTGCGCCCGTGACCTGGAGCGCGCCGCCGCCTGCGTCGAGTCCGGACCCGGGGAGGTGGAGTTCCGCCTCATCGAGGGGGAGCGCCTCCCCTTCGATGACGAGGCGGTCGACGCGGTCTACTGCATCAGCGTGCTCGAGCACATCCCGGACTTCGAGGGCACCGTCCGGGAGATCGCCCGGATCCTCCGGCCGGGAGGGAAGCTGGTCGTGACCTTCGATCTGGACGTCCGGGGTGACTCCGAGATCGGGCTCGAGGCTCACCGGCGCCTGCTGGGGGTGCTCCTGGCTCACTTCGAGCTCCACTGGCCGGAGGTCTCCGTGCATCCGGCCGATCTGCTTCAGACCACCAACGGCCCCTATCCGCTCCCGACGACGCCTCCGCTGCAGCACCTTCGAGGCTTCGTGAAGCAGCGGATCGTGAAGCCGCTGCTGCGGATGAAGCCGAGGCGCTACCTGCCGCCGCACCTGGCCGTTCAGGGGCTGACCCTGCGCCGGCGCTCCTAGCCGCGGGCTGCACTCTCGAGGAGCCCCAGCTCCCGGGTCGCGACGACCTCCTGGCTGCACTGGCGCTCCATCCGCAGCCGGGCGGCACGAGACATCTCCAGGTAGCGTGCTGGATCCGAGACCAGCTTCCTGACCCCTGCGGCGATGGCCTCCGGGCTCTCGGGCTGGACCAGGAAGCCCTCGACTCCGTCATCGACGAACTCCGGGATGCCGCCCACCCGGGTCGCCACCACGGGCAGGCCGCAGGCCATCGCCTCGCACATCGCGACGCCCTGAGCCTCGACCCGGCTCGGTGCGACGAAGAAGCCGTAGCGCGAGAAGAGCTCTGGCATCTCCCGGTGGGGATGGCCCCGGGTGATCAGGCTGGCGTTCGCGCCCGTGCTGCGAAGCAGCGCCTGGAACTCCGCCGCCATCGCCCCCTGCCCGTAGATGTCCAGGGAGGCCTCCTCGAGGCCGGCGAAGGCCCGGATGGCCAGGTCGATCCCGTACTTGGTGCTGTTCAGGCTCCGCGTGGTGACGCCTCGGGTGCGCCTCGCCGCGTCGAGGCGGTAGGCGAAGAGGTCGGTGTCGACCGGGTTCGGGATGACCTCGGCGTTCGAGTAGCGGCGAAGGGTGTGGCGCTCGGCGACCTCCTGCATCCAGCGCGAGACGAACACGACCCGATGCTGGGTCGGGAGGAACCGGCGGACCGTACCCAGCTGGAGCGAGAGCCGGGGAACGAGCTTCACCCACTTCATCGCCCGCTCTCGCCGGGTCCTTCCGAAGGAGACGCTGCGCAGGCTGATCATCGCCTCGTGACCGTGGATCCAGGAGACCATGGGCCGATCGATCGATCGGGCCACCGGGATGGTGCGGAAGTTCGGGGCGTGCAGGGCGAGGACCTCGGGGTGGAAGTCCCGCAGCGCGCGCTGGAGGGTCGCCCGGCGCCCGGTGGAGACCGGGATCCCGTCGAGGGTGTAGGTGGCGTCTTCGCCGAGGGCGAAGGCCCCGACCTCCTGGCCACGATCGCCGTAGAGCCGCGCCCTGGCGTGGACGAAGGCGTAGTTGTAGGGCTTCTCCTCGGAGGGATACCCGGGACTGATGAGGGCAATTCGCATAGGGCTAGCGTCGGCGGAAGCCGAAGAGGGCGGCGCCGAGGGCGGCGGGGAGCAGGACGGGTAACCAGGCGGTCAGGGCCGGGGAGAGCATCCCCGCCAGGCCCATGGCCCGCAGGGTGGCGAGCAGGGTCCAGCCGCCCACCGCGATGACGACGCTCCAGCCCGCCGCCTCGACCTGGGAGGTCGGGGTGCGGGGTCCGAGGCCGAGCCCGAGGGCCAGCAGCGAGAGGCCGAAGGTGAGCATGGGCCGGGCGCTGCGGTCGTGGCGCTCGAGCCGCAGGGGGAGGGTGGGGCGCCCCTGCGCCTCGCGGTAGGCGATCGCGCGATCGAGATCGGCGACGCTCAGCTCCGAGGGCTGGCCGGGCACGCCCTGGAAGTGGTCGGGGCCGGGGCCGATGGGGAAGCCGCCCTCCTCGGCCTCGAGCAGCTCCGGCCTCGCGGGGTCGAGCTTCCAGACCCGGGCCCCGGTGGCCACCCAGGCGCCGTCGACGTGGCGCAGCCGATCGGCGCGGGCCAGGCGGGTGAGGCGCCCGTCGCTCGCGTCGTAGCGCGCGACCTCCTCGAGGTGGCGCCCCTCGGCCTTCACGCTCTGCACCTCGTAGATCTCCCCCCCGCTCCCCTTGAAGAAGGTGCGGGGCTTGTGGAAGAGGGTCCAGGTCCAGGTCCAGCGGCCCAGGGTGCGGGTCTCGAGCTGCACCACCGCCTGCTGGCCGGTCGGCGCGAGGTCCCGGGCGAGGAGGATACCGCCGCCCGAGACGAGGAGCGCGAGCACCAGGGCCGGCGCGGCGATCCGCCAGGGCGGCGAGCCGGCGGCCTCCAGCGCCAGGAGCTCCCGGCTGCGCTCGAGGTCGGCCAGGGTGAGCAGGAGGCCCAGGAGGGTGGCGATGGGCAGACCCTGCAGGATGATCCCCGGCAGCTTGTGGCCGTAGATCGTGAGGGTGAGGGCGAGGGCGTCGTCCCGGCCCAGGATCGACGAGGCCAGCTCGGCGAAGTCGCCCACCGCCAGGAGCGCGACCACCGCCAGGAGGGAGAGGGCCACCCGGGAGAGGAAGCCGGAGAAGAGGTGGCGGAAGGTGATCACGTCCGCTGCCTCCGGCGCAGGAGGAAGAGCCCCAGGAGGAGCAGCGCCGCGGAGGGGAGCCAGGGGGCGACCTCCACCGGCAGGGTGCCCGAGAGGGCCATGGCCTCGGTGAGGCGGCCGGCGACGAAGTAGAAGCCCAGGGCGAGGACGGCGAAGACCACCGAGGGGCCGCGCCCGCCGCCCTGGGCCCGGGGGACGCGCAAGCCCAGGGGGAAGGCCAGGAAGGCCAGGGCGATGCAGCCGAAGGGCAGGGCGAGGCGGCGGTGATAGAGCGAGGCGGCCTTGCGCCGCTCCCCGCCCTCGCTCTGCTCGACGTGGGCTGCCAGGGCCTCCTGGCCCAGGACGTCGAGGGCGCCGATGAAGCGCACCCGGCGGGCCACCGTGCGGGTGACGTCGAGGCCCACCACGCCGGTCTGGAAGCGGGTGCGGGTGAGGCTGGCCTCCTCCCCGGCCGCCTGGGCGGCGATGGCGATCTCGCCGTCCTCCACCTCCAGGGTGAGCGTCGAGGGGGGGTGGGGCTGGAGGCGGGCGCGGCGGGCGGTGATCGTGCCGGTGCGCTCGCCCTGGCGCAGGCGGATGAGCACGTCCTCGAGGGTGCCGTCCTCGGCCCGGCCCCGGGCGTAGAGGACGGTGTCGGGCACCTCCTCGTGGATCTCCCCGGGCGCGATGCCCAGCACGAGGTTGCGCTGCACGACCTCGGCCAGCCGGTCGGCGAGGGTGCGCAGGGAGTAGGGCTCGGCCCAGAGGGTGAGCCACGCGCAGAGGAGGGCCGCCGCGCAGGCCAGGATCAGGGGGCCTCGCCAGAGGCCGGCCGGGCTCACACCCGCCGCCTCCAGGGCCAGCACCTCGCGGTCGTCGCTCATCTTCCCCAGGCCCGAGACCACCCCCACCAGCACGGCCACCGGCAGGGTGAAGACCAGGAAGCGGGGGATGAGGAGGGCCAGGACCAGGACGAAGTCGCCGGCGGTCAGGCCCCGGCCGAAGGCCGCCTCCCCGATCCGCAGGATCTGGGTGGTGAAGAGGAGGAAGGTCGTCACCGCCAGGGTGACGAGCATGGGGATGCTCGTCTCGACGAGGGTGTGACGATCCAGGCGACGCATTGCGTGCAAAGCTACCAGGATCTGACCTACATTCCCCCACAAGTGATCCGGACGATCCCAGATGCGCGGGTGCCCGCGCTGGCGCCGAACCTGGCCCGGGCCGTGCGCCGGGCCGTGGGGCACCTCGTCGCCGGGGGCGTGGTGATCGCGCCCACCGAGTCCAGCTACGGCCTCTTCGCCTCGGTGCGCAGCGCCGCGGCGGTGAAGCGGATCGTGGCGCTCAAGGACCGGATGGCGGGCCACCCGCTGCCCCTGGTGGTCGCCGGCCCCGGCGGCCTCTCGGAGGTCGCGCGGGAGCCCACCCGGCCCGAGCGGATCCTGATGCACCACTTCTGGCCCGGTCCGCTCACCCTGGTGCTGCCCGCCCTCGAGGGCGTGCCTCCGGAGATCACCGCTGGCACGGGCACCGTGGGCGTGCGCATCCCGCCGCACCCCATCGCCGCGGCCCTCTGCTCGGCGGCCGGCCCCCTCACCGCCACCAGCGCCAACCCGACCACCCTCGCGGCGGCGCGCCGGGTCGATCAGATCGATCCGGCCCTGCTCGAGCACGACGTCCTGGTGGTCGACGGCGGCGACTGCGGTGATCATCCGCCCTCCACCGTGGTGCGGGTGAGCGAGGACGAGGTGGAGATCCTGCGAGAGGGACCGATCTCCGCCTCGCAGATCTCGGCCGTCCTCGGGCGCTGAAGACGGCGCGCTCGAGCGCGGGGCGGGCTGCCTAGGCGCGACCTCCCGGCGCGGCTATGGTGTGCCGATGTTTCCCCGAGAGAGACCCCGTCGCCTGCGCAACAACCCCGTCCTCCGCCAGATGGTCCGCGAGACCACCCTCTCCCCGGCGGACTTCATCTACCCGCTCTTCGTGGCGCCCGGTGAGGGCCTGAAGCGCCCGGTGGGCTCCATGCCCGGCGTCTACAACTTCTCGATCGACACCCTGGTCGAGGAGTGCAAACGCGCCTGGGACCTCGGGGTCCTCTCGGTCATCCTCTTCGGCATCCCCTCGGCCAAGGACGCCGTGGGCACCGAGGGCTACGCCGACGACGGCATCGTGCAGAAGGCGATCCGCGCGCTCAAGGAGGCCCTGCCCGAGCTCTACGTCATCACCGACGTCTGCCTCTGCGAGTACACCGACCACGGCCACTGCGGCATCGTGAAGGGCGAGGAGATCCTCAACGACCCCACCGTCGAGCTGCTGGCGAAGCAGGCGGTGAGCCACGCGAAGGCCGGCGCCGACATGGTCGCCCCCTCGGACATGATGGACGGCCGGGTGAAGGCCATCCGGGAGGCCCTCGACGCGGCGGGCTTCCGCGACACGCCCATCATGAGCTACGCGGCGAAGTACGCCAGCGCCTTCTACGGCCCCTTCCGGGACGCCGCGGACAGCGCGCCGAAGTTCGGCGACCGGCGCAGCCACCAGATGGATCCGGCCAACGCCCGCGAGGCCCTCCGGGAGATCCGCCTCGACATCGAGGAGGGCGCCGACATCGTGATGGTGAAGCCGGCGATGCCCTACCTCGACATCATCCGGCAGTGCCGGGACATGACCGATCTGCCGGTGGCGGCCTACCAGGTCTCGGGCGAGCTGGCCCTCATCGAGGCCGCGGCGGCGAACGGCTGGGTGGACCGCGAGCGGGTCATCCTGGAGAGCCTGCTCTCGATCAAGCGCGGCGGCGCCGATCTCATCCTCACCTACTTCGCTCCGGAAGCCGCCGAGCTGCTGCGGCGTTAGGGTAGGGTAGAGGTACTTCAGGCGATGGGCGAAGGCACCTACAAGGTCATCGAGCTGGCCACCGTCACCGACGAGGCCATCGAGGCTCGCCTCAACGAGATGACGGCGGCCGGCTGGACCCTGGACACCATGCAGTTCGCCATGCGCGAGTCGAGCAAGCGGCCGGCGATGGCCTTCCTGATCTTCACCCGCGAGGGGCGCGATGGCGAAGAGGACGCAGGCTAGCCCCGAGGCCGGCAAGAAGACCGGACCGCAGGGCCCCCGCTGGCCCAAGGCCGATCTGCTGCATCGGGCGGTCGCGCGCTTCGCCGACCTGGTCATCGCCATCCTCATCGGGCGCCTGGTCCCCGAGATCGGGCCGCTGATCGCCATCGCCTACATCCTGCTGGCCGACGGGCTGATGGAGGGGCAGTCGCCGGGCAAGCGCCTGGGCGGGGTGAAGGTGATCAACACCCGCACGAACCGCGCCGCTCGCTACCGGGAGAGCGCCCTACGAAACATGCCCTTCGCCCTGGTCGGGGTCTTCGCGGTCATCCCCCTCATCGGCTGGGTGCTCCTGCCCCTCGGTGGCCTCTTCGTGGCCATCTTCGAGAGCTACATGGCCTGGACCGACCGGCAGGGGCTGCGGATCGGCGACGTCTTCGCCGACACCCAGGTCATCGACGGCTCGGTGCCCATCGAGGATGGGGTCGAGGCGAAGCCGCTGGCCACGACCTCGGTGACGGCGCCGCCCGAGCCGGCCTAGGGTTCGCGAGGGCACCCCGGAGAAGCCGTGTACGTGCACGTGGACGTGGACGGGGTCGGGCCGACCTCGGCCGGTCAGGGTTCGACGATGGTCAACGAGATCTCGGGGGCGATGCGGAGGGGATCGGGGACGCCGGCGAGGCCGACCTCCAGGGACCAGGCGATGTCGATCGCCGGGCCGGTGGTCTCGGCCGTGGAGAGAATGATGATTTGTCGATGAGTGCATCCCCAGTCGGGCTGGGGGCACAAGTCGAGTGTCGTCGTCGTTGGCCGGCTGAACTCTACGGCGCCGGCAGTCGCCTCGATGGGGACGGCGATGGGGGGCAGAGGGAATCCGGGAATCCCGCTGACTCCCTCGTACTCGAGGAGAAGGGTGCGGTCCTGGCTTGCTCCAGCTTCCAGTCCGGCCCTGAGGGTGAGATCTGCCCAGATGACGATCGGGTGGGGGTCGGGCAGGCCCTCGAAGGTCACCTCGACGAGGACTCGGTCTCGCGGAAGATCGTCCTCGAGGCGGACGGTTCCTGTCGCGGTCTCGGTGATTTGCCAGGCGTCGACTGGGGACAGGGTGAACGAATAGCCTCCCTCTGGGCCCCATGAGCCATGGGTCATGAGACGGACATCGACTTCGGTCAGGAGCTCGAGAGCGACGTCCGCTGGCGCCAAGCCCCTCTCGGTGGCAGCGACGAACAGGAGTTGCGCGCGGCACGTGGTCTGCCAGGGCTCACAGAGTCCGCTCGACCCCGCCCGGTAGGCCGAGAATCCATCGGTGCCGTCGCCCCTCGGTTCCCATTCGCTGGGAGTCATCCCCACGATCCAGAAGCTGCCCTCGAGATCGGTGAAAGGACCGGGGTGCGGTCTTCCCGAGATCTGCGCCACCACGTCGACGTTCACCCCGTGGGCGACACCCGATTCGAGGGCGGCTTCGACCTCGATCGCCTGGATCCAGCGGAGGTTCTCCGGATCGATCTTCCCCACGAGGTCGGTGCTCTCGAAATGGGAACTCCACTGAGGTGGGGTCGTGGCGACGACCGCGACAGCGGTGGCGAGCAGCGCAGATACCTCGAGCGTCCGGCGCAGGAGGAAGCGGAAGCGGTCGGTCAAATGGGCACCCCCGGGAGGGCGAATGAGCCGCCCTCACTCGATCGAGAATAGCGGATGGGGAGGCGCTTCGGGGTGACGGGCGAGAAGTCGCGGGCTTTCGAGGGATCGAGGGAACCGACACGGCTCACGGCTCACGGCTCACGCGGGTTCAAGGCGTGAAGGAGAAGGGAAAGCGGGTATCCGGTTCACATCGGTGGCCCGCTGAACACCTTGCTGAGCCGTCAGCCGTGAGCCGCGAGCCGTGTCGGATCACCGGAGACCCTGAAAGTGAGCCGTGAACCTGGGAGAACCCGTGTACGTGGACGTGTACGTGTACGTGTACGGGGGGCTTCAGGGTCCACCCTTGCGGAAGAGCCCCAGCCAGGCGGTGAAGCTCCACCGCGCCCACAGGACCGAGCGCAGCAGCCTCGCCGCCATCCACACGGCGCCCAACCCCGAGGCGAGCAGGAGCCCGAAGGAGACGCAGAGCTCCCAGACCGGGATGTCGGTGATGGGGAGCCGCATGATGGTGGTCAGGGGCGCGGTCAGGGGGAAGAAGGTCAGCGCCCGGGCCCAGAAGTGATCCGGCGACTGCAGGATCAGGATGCTGCCCATCAGGGGGATCGCGGCGATGAGGGTGAAGATGCCGCTGAGCTGCTGGGCGTGGCGGGCGGTGTCGCCCACGGTGCCGGCGCCGAGCATCAGCGCGCCGAAGAGGAGGTAGCCGGCGAAGAAGTAGGCCACGGCCCAGGCCACGACCCACAGATCGATGGTGAGGTAGGGCAGGACGGCGGTGGCCGGGAGGAGCATCACCAGGATCCAGAGGCCGAACTGCAGGAGGCCGGCGCTGCCGATGCCGACGAGCTTGCCGAAGAGGAGCTCCTCGGGGCTGACGTTGGCGAGGAGCAGCTCGAGGATCCGGTTCTCCTTCTCCTCGGAGAGGCCGAGCAGCAGGTAGCCGGCGCCGGCGAAGATCGCCATGGCCAGCAGGCCCGCGGCGACCACCGGCAGGACGAAGCGGCGCAGCTCCTCGTTCAGCGCCGGGGGAGGGCGATCCTCGCCCCCGGGGCCGAGGAAGTGCTCCTCGATCTCGGCGACCCCCTCCATCGCCCGCTGCTCGACCGCCTCGGGCAGGCGCCCGGAGAGGAGGCCGTGGCGCAGGGCCCGGCGCAGGGAGAGGCCCACGGCGCCTCCCTTGAGCTGGCCGGCCTCGTCCTGCACCCGGTAGGTGCGCACCGCGCCGGTCTCGAGGTAGTTGGCCTCGAGGAGGGCGAGGACGGTGAGGGCGGGGGGCGCGTCCCCCTCGCCGAGGAGGGCGGCCCTCCCGGCGGCCTCGTCGGGGAAGAGGAAGAAGCGGTCGGGGGGGCGGGGCGCGTCGGTGGGATCCGGCGCCTCCTCGCCGGCGCCGGCGCCGGCCTCCCCGGCCATCAGGGCGGCGAGCGCCTCGGGGGTCTCGAAGGCGCCCGCGTCGAGGACGCCGGCCCGGTCGACGATGCCGACCCGCGCGGGCTCCGGTCCACCGACGATGCGCTCCGGATCGAGGAGCCCCTGGGCGACGACCCCGAGGAGGGGCAGCAGGGGCAGGAGGAGGGTGGAGAAGATCCACCCGGGGCGCCGGACAGTGGTCGTGAGCTCGCGCAGGGCGATGCGGCCGGCCATGGCGGGGCTGAAGGAGACGCTCATGAAGGGCTCTCCTCCTCGCCCGGGAGCGGCGTGGCGAGCTCCTGGCTGAGCCGCGCGCGCAGGGCCTCGTCGTCGGTGCCCTGCGCCTCGAGGACGGCCTCGATGAAGATCTCCTCGAGGGAGGGCTCGCAGCGGGCGAAGCTGCGGACCTCGACCTCGGCCTCGATCAGGGCTCGCAGGAGGGCGCGCTCGTCCACGCCCTCCGCCAGGCGGAGCTGGAGGGTCCCCCGCGTCTCGCCCTCGACCGTGGCGAGCCGCTCGATGACGGGCCCGGAGCCCTCGCCGGCGTCCAGCAGGTAGCGGCCGGCGCCGTAGCGAGCGCGCAGCTCGCCCACCTCGCCCTCGAGCAGCACCTTGCCCGCGCGCACCAGCACGACCCGGTCGCAGAGCTGCTGCACCTGGTCGAGGAGGTGGCTGGAGATGAGGACGGCGGCGCCGCGGGCCTTCAGCTCGCCGACGACCTCGGCCACCAGCCGGCGCCCCACCGGATCGAGGCCGGTGAAGGGCTCGTCGAGGATGACCAGCCGCGGCCCGGCGAGGATGGCCGCGCCGAGCTGCACCTTCTGCTGCATCCCCTTGGAGAGGGTGTCGGCCCGGGCGCGGGCGCGGTCAGCGAGGTCGACCCGCTCGAGCCACTCCCGCGAGCGGCGGCGCGCCTCGGCCGGGGAGAGCCCGGAGAGGGAGACCAGGTAGGTGAGCAGGGGCAGCACCCGCACCTTGGGGTAGAGGCCCCGCTCCTCGGGGAGGTAGCCCACCGAGGCCCGGGGGCGCTCGGCCGGGTGGTGACCGACGACCTCGACCGTGCCCGAGTCGGGGCGGAGCAGATCGAGGAGGAGGCGGACCAGGGTGGTCTTGCCGGCTCCGTTGGGGCCGAGGAGCCCGACGACCTCACCGGGCGCGAGGTGCAGATCGACGCCGTCGAGCGCCTGGGTGCTGCCCAGCCGCTTGCGGACCCCGGAGAGGCGGAGGAGGGGCTCGGTGGCGCTCTCCCGGGGCATCCCGTCCCGAGGCGAAGGGCCGCGACCTAGCGGGCGCGGTAGGTGATCCGACCCTTGGTGAGGTCGTAGGGAGAGAGAGCGACGGTGACCTTGTCGCCGAGCACGATCCGGATGAAGAACTTCCGCATCTTCCCGGAGACGTAGGCGAGGACCTCCTGGCCGTTCTCCTCGTCGCCGACGCGGACGCGGAACATCCCGTTGGGGAGAACCTCGGTGATGGTGCCCTCGACCTCGATCTGATCTTCCTTCGACATGCCTTCCTTTCGCTCCTTGAGGCGCGCGGAAGGTAGCCGCGCCGGAAGTCCCGGTCAAGCCAGCGGGAATCCTGCCTTTCTCCGGGAGCGCCCACCGTAGTAACCTGCCTGGAGGTATGGCGACATCCAGAGTGCTCATCGTCGAGGCCGATCAGGAGCTGGGCCTGTCCATGGCCTCGGTCATCCATCGGCAGGGTGTGGAAACCGAGATCGTCGAGACGGCCCCGGAAGCCAGACGGGTCCTGGAGGAGCGCGGCGCCGCCCTGGTGATCGTCCGCGCCGAGCTCGAGGGGACCTCGGGCTTCGCCTTCACCGGGAGGCTGAAGAAGTCCCCGGAGACCGCCGAAATCAAGGTGATCCTCATCTCCAGCGAGTCCACGCCCGCGGCCATCGAGCAGCACCGCAGCGGCCCGGCGCCCGCCGACGGCTACCTCCTGGTGCCCTTCGAGATGAGCAGCCTCGAACGGATGATCACGGAGTTCATTCCCGAGGGGTCGGGCGAGCCGGAGGCCGCGGAGGCGGCCGGGGCCGAGCCGGCCGACGGGGGTGAGGCCCCGGTCGAGGCCGTCGCCGAGGCCCCCGCCGAGGGGGGGCAGCCCGAGATCCCCACCGAGGGGGACGTGGACGCCGCCCTCGACGACGCCTTCTCCGGTCAGGGGGGAGGCAGCAGCGATCCCCTCGCCGGGGTCCCCGAGGTCCCCGCCGAGGCCTACGCGGCCCTCGGCCAGGCGCCCGGCGCCCCTCCGGGGCTGCCTCCGAAGCTGCCCTCCCGGGCCCGGAAGGAGTCGGTCACCGAGGAGGATCGGGCCTTCATCGATCAGCTCTTCGGCTCCCTCGCCGACCGCAAGTCCGAGCTGCTGGCCGAGGCCCGCCGCCGCAAGGCCGAGGCGCGGCCCAAGCGGCGCAGCACCCTCGGCGGCCCCGAGGAGAAGATCCAGGCCCTGCGGGAGGAGCTCAAGGATCGCGACATCGCCGTGGCCCGCCTCTCCGAGATCTGGCGGGCGCGCGAGCGCGAGGTCGGCGGCTTCGAGGACCGGGTCCACGAGAAGGAGGTCGAGGCCCAGGGCCTGAAGCTCCAGCTCCAGGACATGGTCTCGCGCCTCGAGAAGGCCCGCTCCGTGCTCGAGCAGCGCGAGGCCGAGCACTCGGCGATGGTCGACAGCCTCCTCTCCCAGAAGGTGATGGAGGAGAAGGACCTCATCGAGGTGGTCGCGGGCAAGGAGAAGCAGGTCAACGACCTGCGCCGTGAGGTCCGCGCCCGGGAGGACGAGGTCTCCTCCCTCGGGGTCGCCCTCGAGCAGGCCCAGCAGGACCACGACGTCCTCGAGAAGCGCAGCCAGCGGGCGCTCCTCGCCGCCGAGATGCGGGAGACCAAGCTCAAGGGCTCGCTGGCCGAGCGCGAGGGGCAGGTCGCCAACCTCCAGATCGACGTCGCCGTCGCGCGCGACGAGATCGCCGCCCGGGCCGCCGAGGCCGAGGAGCGGGAGGCGCTGCAGAAGCAGGCCTACCGGGAGCTGCAGGCCACCCTCGAGAAGGTGGAGGCCGACCGGGACTGGAAGCTGCGCGAGAAGATGGAGGAGATGGACCGGGCGCAGGCGGCCATCCTGCAGCTCGAGAAGGATCTCGACGCCACCCGGACCCAGCACGACGAGGAGCTCACCGAACTCAACGGGCTGCTCACCGAGTCCGAGACCCAGATCGACGAGCTGGAGGCGATGCTGCTGCGCACCGAGCAGCAGCGTGACGCCGTCAGCCAGAGCCTGCGGGATCGCCTGCAGGATCGCGCCACCACCATCGCCGAGCTCCAGGGCGAGCTCCAGGAGACCCGGGCCGAGGGCGTGCGCCGCGAGGCCGAGCTCGGCGAGACCCTCGAGGAGGAGCGCGCCCGCGTCGTCGATCTCGAGACCAGCCTGCTGCGCAGCCGCGAGGCGGCCAGCGAGGCCGAGGCCGAGCTGCGCAACCGGATCTCCGAGCTGGAGAAGTCCCTCGAGGACGCCCGGAACGAGCACGCGACCTTCGCCGAGGAGGCCGAGGCCCGCGAGGCGGGGCTGAACGAGGAGCTCTCCTCCGCCCGCGAGCGGATCGGTGAGCTCGAGGGCGAGCTCGAGGCCCTGGAGATCGCCAAGAAGGAGCAGGCCGAGGAGCTGCACGCCGAGATCGCCTCGCGCGACGAGGCCCTCGCCAAGCTGCAGCAGGAACTCGAGGAGACCCGCGCGGACCTCGAGCGGCAGCTGGCCCAGGCCAACGCCGACATCGAGGGTCTGCGGGGCGTGCGCGAGAACCTCACCGAGGAGCTCAACACCTCCCGCCAGGAGAACGCGACCCTCACCGGCTCCCTGGACGAGGCCCGCTCGCGGATCGGCTCGCTGGAGTCCGACCTGCAGACCTCCCGGGAGGAGTCCTCCCGGCTCACCGGGGATCTGGGCTCGGCCCGCGAGCGCATCGCCGGACTGGAGGACGATCTCACCGCCCTGCAGGAGGCCAAGGAGGCCTCCGAGGAGGCGCTGCGAGACGAGCTCGGCGCCCGGGACGAGACCATCGTGGGGCTCAACGCCCAGATCGCCGAGCTCTCGGCCGACAAGACCGGCCTCGAGGGCGAGCTGGAGCGGACCCGGGAGAAGATCTCCGGGCTCGAGGGCGACCTCGCTGCCCTGGGTCAGGCGCGGGACACCCTGGAGCAGAACCTCCGGGCCGAGATCGCCGCCCGGGACGAGGGAATGGCCGGGCTCGAGGGCGAGCTGGGCGAGGCCCGGGGGCGCATCGGGCAGCTCGAGGGCGAGCTGGGCGAGGCGAACGAGCGCATCGAGAACCTCCGGGCGGCGGTGGCCGACGGCGAGAGCCAGACCCAGACCCTGGAGCACGAGGCCGCCGAGGCGGCGCAGGCCGCGGCGAAGCGCGAGACCGAGCTGCACGGGATCATCCAGGCCCGGGATCAGAGCCTGGCCGAGCTGCAGGCCGCGCTCGAGCAGACCCGCGTGGCCGGCGAGGCCCAGGCCACCGAGCTGCAGGCCTCGGTCGCCGATCGCGAGGAGCAGATCCAGCGCCTCACCGAGCAGCTCTCGGAGTCCAACCGCAACCAGGCGGCCCTCCAGAGCCAGAGCGGCGAGCAGATCGCCGCCCTCCAGGCCCAGCTGGCCGAGGCCCAGCAGCAGGGTCAGGCCCTCGGCGCGCAGCTGGCCGAGGCCCAGGCCGGCCTGCAGCAGGCCGCGGCCGACGCCAAGGCGGCCGCCGACGCTCACGTCGCCGAGATGCACGCCATGCGGGCGGATGCCCAGGCGCAGATCGCCGAGGCCGACGAGATGGGCAAGGCCCAGGGCGTGGCCCTGAGCTCGATGACCGAGCAGAACTCCGCCCTCGAGGAGCAGGTGAAGGCCCTCGGTCGGCAGCTCGAGGAGCTGCAGGCGCGGGCCACCAGCGAGGCCGAGGCCGCCGGCGAGCGCGCCCGGAAGCTGGGCGCCGAGCTCGACGACACCCAGAGCCGCCTCTCGGCGGTGCAGGCCGAGCTCGACGAGACCCGGGCGGCCCAGCACCAGGCCGAGGAGTCCCTGCGCTCGGAGAAGGCCTCCCACGCGACCGCCCTCGAGGCCGCCGAGGAGAAGCGCAAGGAGACCGTCACCAAGGCCAACGGCTTCATCGAGCAGGCCAAGGAGCAGATCGCCGCCTACAAGAAGAAGATGGCCGCGATGGAGTCCAAGCTCGAGACCGCCGCCCAGGCCCAGGCCAACGCCGAGAAGAGCGTGCAGCAGCGGATGAAGGGGGCCGAGAAGACCCTCTCCGATCTGCGCGATCGCCTGGAGAAGGCCACGACCGAGGCCCGGGAGATGCGGGCGAAGGTCATCGCGGCCAAGGAGGAGGCGCGGGCCGAGGCCAAGGTCGAGATCGAGAAGCGGGAGGCCAGCCGCTCCCAGGAGCTCAAGCGCCTGCAGGCCGCCCTCCAGGAGAAGTCCAAGGCCCTCAAGGTCGCGGAGCTGGAGCTGGGGCGCCTGAAGACCCGCGGCGCCAAGGCCCGGCCGGCCGGCCAGGGGACCGGCGTCCGCGAGCGGCCGGAGATCTCGGACGAGGATGCGTCCTCCAAGACCATGGTGGCGCCCATCCCCAAGGCCGAGGACGAGGACGACGAGCTGGGCGACATCCTCGACAACCTCGGGGGCTAGGAGCGCGGGCCGCCGGCCGGCGGATCCTTAGCTCTTCCAGGCCCTTCCTGGCGAGGGTGCTCCGCTTCTTCTAGAATCGGGGGATTCCATCCCGGGGAGGGATCTCTCTAATGAAGTACGCGCTGTCCTCTGCAAGCCTCGGCCTGGCCCTCGTCCTCACGCTCGCCGGCTGTGACGGCTGCGGCACCGGCACCACCTACATCGACGGCGGCTCGGGGAACGACTCCGGGACGACCTCCTGCGTCACCGACTCCGAGTGTGCCTCGGGGTGGACCTGTGAGTCGGGCGTCTGCACCGAGCCCTTCTTCTGCCGCAGCGACCTCGACTGCCCGGCCGGCCAGACCTGCAACCTGCTGACCGGCTCCTGCGGGGGCGGGACCCCCGACGGCGGCACCGACGGAGGCGGCACGGACGGGGGCGGCACGGACGGCGGCGACACCGACGGCGGGGTGCAGATCTGCAATCCCCTCGAGGCCCGCTGCAGCGCCGATCAGCTCTCGGTGGAGGAGTGCGTGGCGGACGGCTCCGCCTGGAACGTCACCCCCTGCGTGGCGCCGAGCCCGGTCTGCTACTCGGGCGCCTGCGTGGCCTGCAGCCCGGGGGCGGCCACCTGCAACGGCGAGGTGGCCGAGATCTGCCGCGGCGACGGCTCGGGCTACGACACCCTCGACTGCGCCCAGAGCGGCCAGTCCTGCGTGGGCGGCGCCTGCCAGCTCTGCACGCCGGGCGCGACCCAGTGCGCCGACGCGACGACCGCCAGCACCTGCAACCCCACCGGTACCGCCTGGGTGGACACCGCCTGCACCAACGGCTCCTGCGACGCGGCCTCGGGCCAGTGCCTGGTCCAGACCTGCACCCCGGGGGTGCGCGCCTGCCAGGGCAGCCAGCTGATGGAGTGCAACGCCGGCGGGACCGGCCTCGATCTGGTCGAGGACTGCGCGGCCACCGGCAAGGGCTGCCAGGGCGACGTCTGCGTCTCCCTCTGCGATCAGGCAGTGGCCCAGAACTCCTACATCGGCTGCGAGTACTGGCCGGTGGTGCTGGCGAACTCGGTGGACGCCCGCTTCCACAGCGACTTCGCGGTGGTGGTCTCGAACCCGAACGTCTCGCCGGCGACCGTGACGGTGAACAACGCCGCGGGCACCCAGGTGGCCTCGACCACCGTGGCCGCCGGTCAGCTCGCGACGATCAACCTGCCCTGGAACGCGCTGGACGCGCGGGTCGCCGGGGCGGGGCAGAACGAGATGGTCCCGCACACCGCCAAGGGCGCCATCGCCTACCGGCTGGTGAGCGACGTCCCGGTGACGGCCTACCAGTACAACCCCCTCTCCAGCGTCTACGCCGGCCCCTGCCTGGAAGGGAACACGCCGGACAACCCCTGCTACTCCTTCTCCAACGACGCCTCGCTCCTGCTGCCGGCCCACGTCTACGGGGACGCCGCGGCCAGCCCGGCCAGCACCTACCTCTCCATGGCGATGCCGCACGCCAAGCTGCACATCGACCTGGTCTGCGTGGATCCGATCTTCGGCAACTCGAACTGGGGCTCGGCGGATCTCGCCCAGCCGGCCTTCACGGCCATCGTGGCCACCGCGCCGGGGACCACGAGCGTCACGGTGAACCCGCGGGGCGCCATCGCCACCGGCGACGGCGTGCCGGTGCAGATCGGCCCCGGGCAGGTGACGACCTTCACCCTGCAGCAGTACGAGGTGCTGCAGCTGGCCTCGGCGCCCAGCGGCTCGCCCACCACCGTCTCGGGCCAGCGGGGCCCCCTGGGCTCGGACCTCGACTGCCTCTTCGGCAGCTACTACTTCTTCGACACCCACTACGAGTGGCCGGCCTCGGACCTCACGGGCTCCATCATCACCTCGGACAAGCCGGTGGCGGTCTACGGCGGCGCGGAGTGCCGCTTCATGCCCTACGGCGAGTGGGCCTGCGACCACATGGAGCAGCAGCTCTTCCCCTTCGAGAACTGGGGATTCGAGTACGTGGGCACCCACTCCACGCCCACTGGCACCTCCGATCCGGGCGACATCTGGCGGGTCGTGGCGGCGGCGGACAACACGGTCGTGACCTTCACCCCTCCTTCGGCCTGCTCGACCTGCAGTGGCGGCCAGGCGACCCTGAGCGCCGGCCAGAAGCTGGAGTTCCAGACCAACCAGGACTTCATGGTCTCGTCCCCGGACGCGGCGCACCCCTTCATGCTGGTGCAGTATTTCGTGGGCCAGAACGCGACGGGCTCCAACGTGGGTGATCCGACGATGATCCTCTCGGTGCCCACGGCGCAGTACCGGAACGACTACGCGTTCACCACGCCCCTGACCATCGCCCAGGACTACGTGAACATCGTGAAGCCGACCGGCGCCGACGTCAGCATCGACGGGGTCCTGGTCTCGCCCGCGGGCGGCTGGGTGCCCATCCCCGGTACCCCCTGGGTGCGCGGGAGGGCCACGGTGAGCGACGGCGCCCACCGGGTCAGCGCGACCGCGCCCATCGGGCTGACGGTCTACGGCTACGACGAGTACGTCTCCTACGGCTACCCCGGCGGCCTCGATCTGCGGCCGATCGTCATCATCACCCCGGGCGGGTAGGGCGCGAGACGAAGACGGCCCGGGCCTCTCCGGAGAGAGGCGCCGGGCCGTGAGGCTTTCCCGAGCCAGAGGTCCGTCTAGGCCTTGATGTGCTTCATGAACTGGCCGAGGGAGTCCTGGATGGTCTCGCAGACCGTGTGGCCCTCCATGGACTCGATGGTCTCCCAGTTGTCCCGGACCTGCTCCGGGGTGAGGCCCTCCTTGGCCACCACCGCGAAGGGGCCGGTGCGGGCCCAGCGCAGCCGGGTGACGAGGCCGGCGCCGACCTCGTAGACCTGCCCGTTGGAGGTGCACTCGTCCGAGCAGAGCCAGGCGACGAGCGGCGAGACCAGGTTCGGGTCGAGGTGCTCGAGGACCTCGGGGGGGAGGATGGTCTCGGTCATCCGGGACTTCGCGAAGGGCGCGATGATGTTGGTGTGGATGTTGTACTTGGCGCCCTCCTGGGCCAGCGTCTGGCCCATGCCGATCAGGCCGGCCTTGGCGGCCGCGTAGTTGGTCTGGCCGAAGTTGCCGTAGAGGCCGGCGGCGGAGGAGGTCATGATCACGCGGCCGTAGCCCTGCTCCAGGAAGAGCGGCCAGGCGGCCTTGGTCACGTTGAAGGAGCCCTTCAGGTGGACGTTCAGGACCGCGTCGAAGGCGTCGTGATCCATCTTCTTGAAGGAGGTGTCCCGCAGGATGCCGGCGTTGTTGATGACCACGTCGAGGCGGCCGAAGGTGTCGACGGCGGCCTTCACCATGGCCTCGGCGCCGGCCTGCTCGCTGACCGAGTCGTAGTTCGCCACGGCCTTGCCGCCGGCGGCCTCGATCTCCTCGACCACCTTCTGGGCCGGGGTCTCGCCGGAGCCCTCGCCCTGGAGGGAGCCGCCCAGGTCGTTCACCACGACCTTGGCGCCGTGCTTGGCGAAGAGGAGGGCGTGGGAGCGGCCGAGGCCACCACCGGCACCGGTCACCAGGACTACCTTGTCGTCGAAGCGGACGTCGCTCATGGGGAGTCTCCTTGGGGGAAATAGGTTGGGCGGAACCTATCTCCGATCGAGGTCGCCGTCAGGGGGTCGTGCGGAGCGCCGGCCGGAGCCTCAGCTCGCGGCGCGCATGCCCGGCTCGTAGCGCATCCACTTGTTCCGCCCGGCGTCCTTCGCGTTGTAGAGCGCGATGTCGGCGTGATCGAGGAGATCGCGCCAGCTGGCGGCGTCGTGGGGGTAGGAGGCGACCCCGATGGAGAGCGTGATCTTGCCGAGGGGCTGGGTCCCCTCGTTGGGGAAGATCCGCTCCTCGACCGCCGCCCGTAGCTTCTCGGCGACCTCGGGAGCCCGGTCGCGGTCGATGCGAGGGAGCACGACGGTGAACTCCTCGCCGCCGTAGCGGGCGAGGGTGTCGACCGAGCGCACGTGCTCCTTCAGCGTCCGGGCGACCTCGATCAGCACCCGGTCGCCCATGGGGTGGCCGTGGGTGTCGTTGTACTTCTTGAAGTGATCGATATCGATCATCACGACCGTGAAGGGCTGGTGGAAGCGCGCCGACCGCGTGATCTCCATGTCCAGCTGCCGCTCGAGCTCCCGGCGGTTGAAGAGGCCGGTGAGGGGGTCGGTGATCGAGAGCTCGAGGGTCTGCTGGTAGAGGCGGGCGTTGATGATGGCCAGGGCCGCCTGGGTGGCGACGGTCTCGAGGAGGCGGATCTCGTTGCTGGTGAAGGCGCCGACCACCGGCCGGTTGAAGGCGAGCCCGCCCACCGGCTCGCCGCGGTGAATCATGGGCACCACCAGCACCGAGCCGTCGTCGCTGCGGCGGCCCTTGTAGTGGAGGTAGCGCGGCTCGTCCCGGGTGTTGGGGACGTAGACCGTCCTGCGCGACTCGTGCATCACGCCGATGAGGCCCTCCTCCTCCGAGAAGCGCAGGCTCTCGACCTGCTCCCGCATCTCGTCCTTCATGCCGAAGGTCTCGGTGACGGCGTACTCCCGGTTCTCGTAGTCGTAGAGGAGGAGGGTGAACTCGTCGAAGCCCAGGGCGATGCCGATCTTCTCGGTGACCTGGGAGAGGACCGCCTGCAGGTCGAGGGAGGAGGAGATGGCCTGGGTGACGTCGATGAGCAGCGAGAGCTCCCGCACGCGGTCGGCGAGCTCCTCCCGGCCGGCGGCGAGCTGCTCCTGCAGTTCGAGCTTCCGCTGCATCCACTCCTTCTCGACCTCGGAGTCGATGTGGGTGGCGGCCAGATCGGTCACCCGGGCCAGCATGATGTTGAAGCTGTTGGCGAGCTGGCCGATCTCGTCGGCGCTGCGCACCTTGGCGCGGATGAGGAACTCACCGCCCTGGGCGCGCTCCATCACCTGGGTGAGCTCGGCCAGAGGATCGAGCACGAGGAACTTCAGGGCGGCGGAGGCGCCGAGGAGAGCGCCGATGATGGCGCCAGCGATCACCCAGGCCTCTCGCGGGTCGGGGTTGCGGCCCGAGAGGATGATGCCGCTGAAGGCGAGCACCAGCGCGATCAGCGAGAGTGCGATCGCCATCTTGCGCCAGATCCGGCGCCTGATGAATCCCACGACCATCCCCCAAGCCTACTTGATCAGTGCAGGTACGGCACCTTCCGGGGCTCATCTTCCGGGTCGTCGGGGCCGTCCTCGTCCGCGTCACCTTCCGGGCCCTCTTCGCCGTCCTCGCCGCTGTAGATCCGGTCGAGCTCATCGAGCTGCTGGGGGCTCAGGGCGACGCCCTGGTGCAGGAGCTCCTCCAGCTCCATCCGGCGCATCCCGGCGCGGTTCTGCCGGCGCTTTCGCCAGTAGGCCAAGAGGAAGAGCAGGCTGGTCAAGGTCCAGAGGGTCCCGCCCGAGGCCAGGAGGGGCACCCAGGTGAAGCGCAGCCGCAGATCCTCGTGCCAGGCCTTCTCCAGCTTCCAGAGGGGGCTGCCGGTCCCGACCTCCAGGGCCGCGTCGAAGTCGGCGCCCTCCTTCACCGAGGCGACCAGCCGGTGGATGCCCCGCTGGCCGTGCTCCCGGAAGAGCCAGCCGACGAAGTCCACCGCCTCGGCGTAGGCCAGCTGGACGTCCAGGGGATCCTCCGGCCAACCGCGCCCCAGGTCGATGAGGTCGATCCAGTCGCCCCGGAGGGTGGCGGTGGCCAGGGTGGCCGTGCGCCCCGGGTCGAACTCCGCGGCGTGGTAGACGGCCATCCCCTCCAGGAACCATCGGGGGAAGCGGTGGGGGGCGATGCGGTCCAGGGCGAGGTGGGAGATCTCGTGCAGGAGCACCTGCCGGGGGGGCTGCCGGCCGCCCTTGGGGGAGGCGTCCAGGACGATCAGGTTCAGGGAGGGGTAGGCCAGGCCCACCGCCCAGCTCGGCGCCGTCTGACCGTCCGGCTGGAGGGCCTGGAAGGCCGACCGGCTCATGGCCACCCGCACCTCGGTGCGGCCCGGGTAGTCCTGCCCGAGGTTCTCCTCCAGGGCGTTGCGCAGGCCCTCGGCCTCGGCCGCCACTGCCCGCGCCGGCGCGGCCGCGTCGGGGAAGGCCACGAAGCGGAAGCGGGGGCTCTCGGCGACGAGCTCCGCGCCCTCGGGGAGGGGGAGGGAGGCCTCCTCGTGCACCCGCGCGGGGCCGACCAGGGGCTCCTGCGAGTAGGCTCCGGCCTGCGCGGGCAGCAGGAGGAGGGCGAGGAGGAGGAGCAGGACCCGGCGCATTGCCGACAGGGTAAGGACGTGGGAGGCATGTGCCACCCCTTTCGGAGAATCAGCCCGCATGTGCCGCTTCGCCCTCTACCTCGGCCCGGATCTCCCCATCGCCAGCCTCATCACCGAGCCGAGCAACTCGATCATCCACCAGAGCTTCCACTCGGCGGAGCGCGAGGAGCCCCTGAACGGAGATGGCTTCGGCCTGTGCTGGTACGTCGAGGGGCACGAGCGGCCGGCCCTCTTCAAGGACGTCTCGCCGGCCTGGAACAACCTCAACCTCCACGAGCTGGCGAGGGTGACCCACACCACGGCGCTGCTCGCGCACGTGCGGGCCGCCACGGCCGGCCTGCCGGTGACCCAGCTCAACTGTCACCCCTTCGTCGACGGCCCCATCTCCTTCATGCACAACGGGACCCTCGCGGGCTTCGCCCGGCTGCGAAAGCGGATCATCCACGAGATCTCCGAGGAAGCCTTCGCGCGGATCCAGGGCTCGACGGATAGCGAGTACCTCTTCGCGATCTTCCTCGACGCCCTCGGGGTGGAGCGCCACGCGGGGAAGGAGGGCCTCGACGCGCTCTCGGCGGCCCTCGAGCAGACCGTCGCCACCGCCGAGCGCCTCCGGCGGGCCATCGGCGAGGAGACCCCCTCCCGGCTGAACCTCGTCGCCTGCGACGGGCGCGTGGCCGTGGCCTGCCGCTTCGTCAGCGACGGAAACCTGCCGGCGCACAGCCTCTACGTGCAGCAGGGGGAGCGCTACGGGCGGGTGGGCGCGCACGTGCGAATGGAGGCGCCCGGCGAGTCGCACGCGGCGCTGGTGCTCGCCTCCGAGCCCCTCTCGGACAACACCGGGTGGCGGGCGATCTCTCCCGGGCATCTGGTGGAGCTCGAGGCAGGCCGGCCCTGGCGCGAGCGCCCGCTCGCCCTCTGATCTTCGACGGGAGGTCCCGATGCTGACCCCTGACCCGACCCTGCGTCCCTGGGACGAGCTGCGCCGCATCCTCTACACCGATGATCCCCGCGCCCTCGAGGACTACCTCGAGGGCCTGGGCGGGGGCGACGCGGCCCGGGCCCTCTCCCGCCTCTCGCGGCAGGAGCAGACCCGTGTCCTGACGACCCTCGATCCCGAGGAGGCCGCCTACCTCATCGAGGAGATCCCCGAGGCGCAGGCGGCCGATCTGGTCGGCGCCCTGCCCGCCGGCGACGCGGCCGCGATCTTCAGCGAGATGGACAGCGACGAGCAGGCGGACCTCATCGTCGCCATCGAGGCGGGGAGCGCCGAGGCCATCCTCGCCCGGATGGATCCCGGCGAGGCGACCGGGGTCCGCGCCCTCGCCAGCCACGATCCGGAGGAGGCGGGCGGCCTGATGCGCACCCGCTTCCTCTCCTACCCGGAGCGCGCGACCGTGCAGGACGTGCTCGAGGGCCTGCGGGCGGGCGCCGAGCACTACCGGGACTTCCAGGTGCAGTACAGCTACATCGTCGACGCCGGAGGAAGGCTGACCGGCGTCCTGCGCCTGCGGGACCTCTTCTTCACGCCCCCCGAGACCACGATCGCCTCGATCATGATCCGCGATCCGATCACCGTGCGGATCGAGACCCCCCTCGAGGAGCTGCAGTACTTCTTCGAGCGCAACGAGCTGCTGGGGGTCCCGGTCGTGGACGAGGCCGGCACCCTGATGGGCATCGTGCACCGCCACGACATCGAGGAGGCCGCCGGTGAGCGGGCGGACAGCGACTTCCTCAAGTCGCAGGGCATCATCGGCGAGGAGCTGCGCAGCATGCCCCTGCTGCGGCGCTCCCGCCGGCGGCTGGGCTGGCTGAGCGTCAACATCCTGCTCAACCTCCTGGCGGCGAGCGTGATCGCCGCCTATCAGGAGACGCTGGCCGCGGTCATCGCCCTGGCCGTCTTCCTGCCGATCATCTCCGACATGAGCGGCTGCTCGGGCAACCAGGCGGTGGCGGTGAGCATCCGGGAGCTCACCCTGGGGGTGGTGCGGCCCTTCGAGGTGGTGCGGGTCTGGACCAAGGAGGTCTCGGTGGGCGTCATCAACGGCGTCGTCCTCGGGCTCCTGATCGCCGTGGCCGCCTTCGTCTGGAAGGGGAACGCCTATCTCGGCCTGGTCGTCGGGGCGGCGCTCGCCCTCAACACCGTCGTCGCGGTCTCCATCGGCGGGACCGTCCCCCTGATCCTGAAGCACTTCGAGGTGGATCCGGCGCTGGCCTCGGGGCCGGTGCTGACGACCCTGACGGACATGTGCGGCTTCTTCCTGGTCCTGAGCCTGGCCACGGCGCTCCTGCCCCTCCTCGGAGGGTAGGGGACTTCAGGGGAGCGAGGCGAGGCGGGCCGGGTCGGCGCCCTCGACCTCGACGACCTTGCGCCGCCCGGTCTCGCCCGAGGTGATCCGCACGGCCCTCCTCGGTACGCCGAGGAGCTTCGCCAGCAGCTTCAAGAGCGCCTCGTTGGCCTCGCCGTCCACCGGCGGCGCCGCCAGCGCCACCTTCAGCCGCCCGTCGTGCTCGCCCACGATCTTCGAGCGCGAGGCCCGCGGCTGGACCAGGATCTCGAGGCGAACGCCCCCCGGGATCTCCCGGAGGTAGGGGCGCACCTAGTCCTCTTCGCCACCCTCGGCGGCGCGCCGCGGGGCCAGGAAGGAGACGTTCTCGGAGATGCGCTCGGCGGCCACCGGGGCGGGGGTCCGGTCACTCATCTCCTCGAGGAGCTTGAGGTGGGACGCGACGATCTGCTTCACGCCGGCCTCGAAGCTGGTTCGCTGGCGCTTGAGCTCGGCGATGTCCTGGAGCAGCTCGACCAGGCGGCGGTGGGCGTCCTGGAGGATCTTCTCGGCCTGGCGCTCGGCGTCCTTCAGGAGCAGCTCGCTCTCCTTGCGGGCCTGCTCCTTGATGTCCGAGGTGATCCGCTGGGCGGTGAGGAGGGTCTCCTGGAGGACCTTCTCCCGCTCCTTGTGCTCCTCGAGGTGGCCGGTCTTGCGCCGGAGCTCCTCCTCGAGGCGGATGTTCTCCTTCACGACCTCCTCGAGCTCGGCGGCGACGATCTCGAGGAAGGTGTCGACCTCGGCCTCGTCGAGGCCGCGCCAGACGGTGCGGAAGGTCTTCTTCTGGATGTCGAGAGGGGTGATCTTCACGGGCGACTCCTGAGGGTTTGACCTTCCGGGGGCGCGACGCGCCGCAGGAAGCTGGCCACCTGGTCCTGGGTGTCGGCGTCGAAGAGGACGCCCACGTGGCCGACGTGATCGACGATGGAGAGCTCGGCGTGCGCGAAGGCCGCGCCCTCTGCCGGACGGACGAAGTGGTCCCGGCTCGAGACGATCGAGAGGGCCGGGATCTCCGAGAGGTGGCGGTCGCCAGCCTTCAGGCGGGCGAGGGTGGGGCTCTCGACGGCGAGGTCCTTCATCACCGGCACCGCGGGCAAGAGCGGAGCGATCCAGAGCCCCTCGTGCGGGGAGGAGAGGGTGCAGAGCCCGCGGGTGCGGCGCGCACCCTCACCGCCGCGCTGCAGCCAGGCCCGGGCGAGGAGCCCGCCGATGCTGTGGCCGAGGAGGACCAGGGGGCCGCCCGGGACCTGCTCCCGGATGAAGCGGTCGAGGCCGTCCACCAGGTCGTCGAAGCGCTTCCAGCGAGTGATGAAGCCGTGCCGGGCGAAGCGCTGGTAGCCATGCTCCCGGAGCGAGCGCTCCAGGGGGGTGAAGGCGCCGCGCCCGCTGCCGTAGCCGTGGACCATCACCACCGTGGGGCCATGGCCGGTGGGGCGCCGGGGGCGCAGGGCGGCCAGGGGCAGGAGGGCCCCCTCCGCCGCATAGGCGAGGGCCTCCCGGGCCGCGAAGGGCAAGAGCGCGCTCTGGGCAGGGTCTCCCACGGGCACGACGGTAGCCCGCGGAATGCGGTCGGTCAATTTGGCGACCGCCCGTGGGCCGCTGTAATCCTAGTCGAGAAAGCCCTCACCCAGCTCGCGGGCGCGCAGGGTCGCGGACTCGACGGCGTCGATGAGGGTGCGGCGCAGCCCCCCGGACTCCAGGGTGTGGATGCCGGCGATGGCGGTCCCGCCGGGGCTGGTGACCTGATCCTTGAGGCGCCCGGGGTGCTCGCCGCTCTCGATGAGCAGCTTGGCGGCCCCGTAGACGGTCTGGGCGGCCAGCTTGAGGGCCCGGGAGCGGGAGAGGCCGACCTTCACGCCCCCGTCGGCGAGGGCCTCGATGACCAGGAAGATGTAGGCCGGGCCGGAGCCCGAGAGGCCGGTGGCGGCGTCGATCAGGCTCTCGTCCACCTGCACCGTCACGCCCACCGCCTGGAAGATGGTGTCGGCCAGGGCGAGGTCCTCGTCGGTGGCGTGGGGCCCCGGGGCCAGCACCGAGGCGCCGGCGCCCACCAGGCAAGGGGTGTTGGGCATCACCCGCACGACCCGGGCCTCGCGGTGCATCCGCTTCTCCATGGCCGGGATGGGCACGCCAGCGGCGATGGAGATGGTCAGGGCGTCGGGGGCCAGCGCCGGGCCGATCTCGTCGAGGACCTTGGTGAAGATCTGCGGCTTCACGCAGATCATCACCACCCCGGCGCCCTCGACGGCCTCGGCGTTCTTCGCCACGGCCTTCACGCCGTAGTGCTCGTGGAGGTGCTCGCGCCGATCGGCGCGGGGGTGGCTCACCGTGACCTTGCTCGGGTCGGCGGCGCCGCTCTCGAGCAGGCCCCGCAGGATGGCCTCGCCCATGTTGCCCACGCCGACGAAGGCCAGGCTCCGGGTGATCTTCTCGCTCATGCTCGTGGTCCTCCTCGAGGGCTCGCGCCAACGCTAGCCGATGATCATCGACTCGGAGGCGTAGCCCGTGCCCCCGTCGGCGAAGCGCTCCAGGGTGTATCGGTCGAAGAAGGGATCCTTGTCACCACCCGTGAGCCAGCGCGCGCAGGACTCGGTGACCGCCGGGGCCATCATGAAGCCGTGGCCGCCGAAGCCCACCAGCTGCACGAAGCCGGGGAGCCCCGGCGTCTCGCCCACGATGGGGTGCTCGTCGGGGGTGACGTCGTAGCAGCCGGCCCACTGGCGCAGCACCCGGACGCCCCGCAGGGCGGGGATCAGGTTGGTGGCCGCCTCGGCGAAGCGGGTCGCGAACTCGAAGGAGCTCTCGAAGGTGAGGCCCGGCGGCTCGTCGGGGTCGCCCATGCCGCCTACGATCTCGCCCCGCATGGACTGGGAGAAGTAGAGGCCCGAGCCCAGGAGGGAGACCATCGGCCCCAGGAAGGGCTTGAGGCTCTCGGTGACCATGATCTCGTGGCGGTAGGGCTTGTTGGGCAGCTCGACGCCGGCCAGGGCCGCCAGCCGGGGGCTCCAGGCGCCGGTGGCGTTCACCACGATCTTCGTCGCGATGGAGCCCCGGCTGGTGCGCACGGCGGTGATCTCCGAGCCCTGGCGCTCGATCCCCGTCACCTCGGTGAAGGGGGAGACGGTGACCCCGGCCGCGGTGGCCTGCTGGGCGTAGCCCCAGACGAAGGGCCAGGGGAAGACCACCCCGTCGTCGGGGTTGTAGGCGGCGCCGAGGATGCCCTGGAGCTCCAGCTCGGGGACGATCTTCCGGGCGGCGGCCGGGGAGAGCAGCCGGGTGGGGACGCCGCAGCGGTTCTGGAGGGCGACGTTCTTCTCGACGGCGGCCATCACCTCGGCGTCCCGGGCGAGGAAGAGGTAGCCCCCCTGCCGGAACCAGATGTTCATCCGCATCTCTCGGGCGAAGGCCTTGCACAGCTCGATGCTGCGCAGCATCAGGCGGATGTTGTCCTCGGTGGACCACTGGGCCCGGATGCCGCCGCCGTTGCGGCCCGAGGCCCCGTAGCAGAGGTAGCTCTGCTCCAGGACGACGACGTCGGTGAGGCCTCGCCGGGCGAGGTTGTAGGCCAGGCCCAGGCCCATGACGCCGCCGCCGACGATGACGATCTCGGCGCGCTCGGGGAGGGCGCCGCTCATCCGCCGCTCCCGGGCTCGGCGTCCGGGTCGCCCGCGGCCATCGCGGCCAGCTCGCCCAGGGGCACCAGCCCGACCGGGGGCCGGGGGGTGATGGGCAGGAGGTCCTGGGCCGGGACGCCGGCCTCGCGCAGGAGCCGGGCGATGCCGGTCAGGCAGCTGCGGCCCTGGCAGATGCCGGTGCCGAAGCCCGTGTAGCGCTTCACCGACTCGACGTCCCGGTAGCCCTTCTCGATGGCGGCCTTCACGTCGGTGAGGGTGATGTCCTCGCAGGCGCAGATGAGGGTGCGGTCGCTACCCGGCATGGTCGTGCTCCGGCGGGCGGGAGAGGGCGAAGGCCGCGGCGGCGGAGCCGGCCCGGGCCCCGGACTCGCTGGCCTCGGCCGGGCTCATCCGGGCGGTCATCGAGCCGGCGGCGAAGACCCCCGGCCGCGGGGTGGAGCCGTCCGGGGCCACCCGGGCCTCGAAGGCCGAGCGCTCGTCGGACCAGCCGGGCTGCCCCCCGGCGGCGTGGAAGAGCTCCAGGCAGGGGTGGCCGGGCAGCGAGTGGATCAGGGCGTCGCAGGCCAGCCGCTTCTCCCCCTCGGGGGTGGCGAGGACGACCTGCTCGACCCAGTGGCGGCCGTTGACCCCCAGCACCCGGGTCTCGCCCCGGCCGAGGGCGGCCTCGGCGGGGAGGGTGGCGACGATGCTGGCGCCGGCCTCCTCGAGGAGGGCGCGGAGCCGGTCGGTCAGCTCGTCCATGGCGCAGAGCAGGACCTTGCGCCCCGGCAGGACCCCCCAGCGGGCGACCAGCTCGGCGGCCCAGCGGGCGTCGAAGAGGCCCGGCAGATCGTTGTTCTCGAAGCGGGAGAGGCCCACGTAGTTGCCGGTGGCCAGCACCACCGCCCGCGGGAGGATGCGCTGCAGCCGCTGAGCCTGCCGCACGACGACCTCCAGGGGGTGGCCGGGCCCGGAGATCCACTCGGCCGAGGTGCCGGTGCGCACCCGCAGGCCGGGGAGGGTGGTCCGCGGCTCGTCCTCGTGGAGGGGGGAGCGCAGGCGGCCGCCCAGCTCCGGGAGGGCCTCGACGAGGAGCGGCCGGGCTCCCGCGCCCTGGATCGCCCGGGCCGCGGCGATGCCCGCGTTGCCGCCGCCGATGACCAGGACCTCGACGCCCTCGGGCCCCTGGTCCAGGAGCGGGGGCAGCCCCTCGGCCGCCGGGAGGGCGCCGGGCAGGTGGCCGAGGCCGGAGAGCTTGCGGACCACCTTCTGCACCACCGGCTGGATCAGGGGCATCCCGGTGAACATGGCGTGGTGGTCGAGGCCCCGGGGGAAGAGCCAGTCGGTGGCCGCCAGGAGATCGTTCTCGGCCGAGCCGAGGGCGTTCTGCCGCTCCACCACCATCCCCTCGCTCACCGGGGTCTGGCAGGCCTGCCGGTTGGGCTGGCCGTCGACCCGGCAGAGGCACTGGTGGCAGTGGCCCCGGCCGCAGGGCGCCCCCCGGACCCGGTGGTACTTCGAGGAGCGGCCGATGACCTGGACCCCGGCCCCCATCAGGGCAGCGGCCAGGGGCTCACCCGGGCGGGCGGTGATCGTCTCACCATCGAGGGTGATCGTGACCTCGGAGTCGGGGGAGGGATCGAGGCGGGAGGTGGTCACGGGGGGGACGGTATCTCCCAAGGGGGCCGAGATCCACCCGGATCGACGGGAGATTGCGTGGCTCCCGGGAGAGGCCGTGCACGTGCACGTGGCCGTGTACGTGGACGGGAATCAAGCCCAAGAAAATACATCAACAAGAATGTCTAAATAATCAAAAAATAAAGAGAAAATGCAGACAAGCCTGACTCCCCATGGGCCTCCCGACGTGCACGTACACGTCCACGTACACGCGCACGGATTTTCCTTTGAACCTTTCGAGCCCGGGGCCCGCTTCCAGTCGAACCCAAAGGAGGCCCCGCATGTCCCGCGATCCCCACGGCTACATCTCGTTCAAGTCCCTCGCCGCCCTCTCCGGCGCCCTCGTCATGGGAGGGCTCTTCACCGTCTCCCTCTTCGGAGACAACATCCGGTCGCTCTTCGGCGCCTCGGCCGACAGCCTGGCGGGCAACGAGTACCGCTACCCCATGGCCGGGGTGGCCCTCGAGGGCCACAAGAGCCTGGCCGACTTCTCCGCGGCCAGCGCCGATTCGCCCTACGGCGGTGAGGTCGCCAGCGGGGACAAGCACGAGGACCACGGGGTCAACGGCTTCTTCTCCACCGAGCAGGATCGCTTCTCGACCTTCGCCATCGACGTCGACACCGCCTCCTACACCTTCTCCCGGCGCGCCATCCGGGAGGGGAGGCTGCCCCACGCCGCGGGGGTGCGGGTGGAGGAGTTCGTCAACGCCTTCGCCTACGGCTACCCGGCGCCCCGGCAGGCCCCCTTCTCGGTCTCGGTGGACGGGATGCCCTCACCCTTCGACCCCGACCGGGTCTTCCTCCGCGTGGGCCTGCAGGGCCGCCGCGTCGAGGCGAAGGACCGCAAGCCCGCCCGCCTCGTCTTCCTGGTGGACGTCTCGGGCTCGATGTCCTCGCCGGACAAGCTGCCGATGGCCCAGGAGGCCCTGAAGCTCCTGGCCCGGAACCTCCGGCCGAAGGACACGGTGGCCCTCTGCACCTACGCCGGCTCCACCCGCCTGGTGCTGCCCCCCACCGGCGCCGAGGACCTCGAGACCATCGAGGAGGCCATCGACTCCCTGACCAGCGGCGGCGGCACGGCCATGAACAGCGGCCTGGAGACCGCCTACGCCCTGGCCCGCAAGGGCCTCTCGCCCCAGGTCACCACCCGGGTCATCGTCCTCTCGGACGGCGACGCCAACCTCGGGCCCTCGCGGACCGGCGACATGCTGCAGACCATCGCCCAGGGCGCCCGGGAGGGCGTGACCCTCACCACCGTCGGCTTCGGCAGCGGCAACTACAACGACGCCGCCATGGAGCGCCTGGCGGACGAGGGCAACGGGCAGAGCGTCTACATCGACGGCCCCAAGGAGGCCCGCAAGGTCTTCCAGGCCCAGCTCGAGGGCACCCTGGAGGTCATCGCCAAGGACGTGAAGATCCAGGTCGAGTTCGACTCCTCGGTGGTGAAGCGCTACCGCCTGGTGGGCTACGAGAACCGCGACATCGCCGACCGCGACTTCCGCAACGACGCCCGGGACGCCGGCGAGGTGGGCGCGGGCCACAGCGTCACCGCCGTCTACGAGCTGGAGCTCACCGACCGCGCCGCCGACCTCGGCACCGTGCGGGTGCGGGCCAAGGACCCGGAGGCGGGGGTCGAGGATCCGGCCACCGAGTACGCCTTCGCCATCGGCGCCACCGCCGTGGGCCCGGCCGCGGAGGCCTCGGACGACCTGCGCTTCGCCCTGGGCGTGGCCTCCCTGGCCGAGCGGCTGCGGGGCAGCGCCTTCGCCCTCGAGTGGAGCGCCGAGACCATCGTCGAGCTGACCTGCGACGCCGCCGGCCAGAGCGACGAGCGGGTCGAGCACTGCGAGCTGGCCCGCCAGGCCGCCCACCTGCTCGAGAGCCGCAGCTAGGGTCAGTGCGCCTGGAAGTAGGGCACCAGCAGCGACTGCAGGAAGTTCACCGCCAGGATCAGCACGATGGGAGAGAAGTCCATCATCCCCCAGGTCAGATAGCGCTTGAACGGCCTCGTCATGGGGTCGACCAGGGTCCCGAGAACCTTGTTGATGGGGTTCTCGGGATCTCTGATCACCCAGGTGATGAGCACCCGCGCGATGATCACGTAGGTGAAGAACTCCAGGAAGCGATAGATCAAGAGTGCGAGGTTGGGGGACATCAGACTTTCGGTGGCCTCTGGCCGAAGAGGGCGGTACCCACACGGACCAGGGTGGCGCCCTCTTCGATCGCCACCTCCAGGTCATGGCTCATCCCCATGGACAGCCAGGACAACTTGATTCTTCCCCCGGCGGATCGCAAGTCGGCCTCCAGGGAGTCCCTCAGGGCCGCAAGTTGCCGGAAATAGGGGCGGACCTCCTCGGGATCGTCGAAGTAGGGGGGCAGGGACATCAGGCCCCGCACCTCGATCCCCGGCAGCTCCGCCATCTGCTCGAGGAGGGAAGGGAGCTCCTCGGGCCGGGCGCCGTGCTTGCTCTCCTCGCCGCCGAGGTGCACGGCCACCAGGCAGGCGGCCACGACCCCCTCCCGCTCGGCGCGATCCGAGAGGGCCTCGGCCGCGGCGAGGCGGTCCAGGCCGTGGCAGAGGTGGGCCGGCCCGGCCAGGTAGCGGACCTTGTTGCGCTGGACCGGGCCGATGAAGTGCCAGCGCAGGTCGGGGAGGTCGGCCAGGGCGGCGGCCTTGTCGCGCAGCTCCTGGGCGTAGTTCTCGCCGAAGTCCCGGACCCCGGCCTCGTAGGCCGCGCGGATCGCCTCGGGGGGGTGGCGCTTGGAGACCGCCACCAGCCGCACCTCGGAGGGGTCCCGGCCGGCCCGCGCGCAGGCGGCGTCGATCCTCGCCTGGACGCCGGCGAGGCGCTCCGGGAAGCTCACGGCGCCGCCTCCCCGGCGTAGTCCGCGTCCCAGGGCAGGGGCAGGCCGGCGGCGGCGAGGAGCTCGGCGGTCTCGGGCAGGGGCAGCCCGATGACGTTGGAGTGCGAGCCCTCGATGCGCTCGATCATCCATCCGGCCAGGCCCTGGATGCCGTAGGCGCCCGCCTTGTCCAGGGGCTCGCCCGTGCCCACGTACCAGGCGATCTTGTCCGGATCGAGGCGGCGGAACTGCACCACCGTGGTCACGACCCGGTCCTCGATCTCGCCCCCGAAGGCCACCGCGAGGCCGGTGAGGACCCGGTGCCGCCGGCCCGAGAGCAGGCGCAGCATCCGGTGGGCGTCCTCCGCGTCCTCCGGCTTGCCGAGGATCTCTTCGTCGTGGCCGTCTCCGGCGTCCAGGACCACTGCCGTGTCGGCCGCCAGCACCACCGAGGCCGGCGCCCGGGCGGAGCCGGCGGCGGCCTTGGCCCGGGCCAGGCGGCGGACGTAGGCGGCGGGCGCCTCACCGGCGCGGGGCGACTCGTCCACCGCGACGCCGGCGGAGTCGAAGGGGACGCCGAGCGCTTCGAGGAAGGCCCGGCGGCGGGGGGAGGCGGTGGCGAGGAAGAGGGTGGGGCGCATCGTCCGGTCTTCTATCACGAGGCGCCAAATCTCGTTTCGAGCCCGGAACGCGGCTATGCTGGAGGCCGTCCGGTAGCGACCGGGGAACCCATGTCAGGCAGAAGTGAAGATCCCGCGCGGCTGCTTGCCGAGCTCGCCGCGGTGCAGGAGATCGGCAAGGTGCTCACCTCGACCCTCGAGGTCCAGGAGGTGCTGCGCCGGATCATGGGCCAGGTCTCCGAGCTGCTCTGCCCCCGCCGCTGGTCGATGCTCCTCACCGAGGAGGACGGATCCCTCTCCTTCGAGGTGGCGGTGGGTGAGGGCAGCGATCGCCTCCAGGGCACCCGGATCGGCCCCGGGGAGGGCATCGCCGGCTGGGTGGCCTCGAAGGGCGAGCCCGTGCTGCTGGACGACGCCCGCGCCGACGAGCGCTGGTCCGATCGCTTCGACGAGGCCACCGGCTTCGCGACCGAGCGGGTGCTCGCCGTGCCCATGGTGGCCCGGGAGCGGATCCTGGGGGTGATCGAGCTGGTGGGCGGCCCCTCGGACGATCCCTTCACCGAGAACGACCTGCGCCTGCTCTCCTCCCTGGCGGACTACGCGGCCATCGGGCTGATGAACGCCCGCAACTACGACCGCGTCCAGGCCCTCACGATCCGCGACGACCACACCGGCCTCTTCAACGCCCGCTTCCTCTTTCGCACCCTGCGGCTCGAGGTCGAGCGAGCCCGCCGCTACCTCCACCCGGTCTCCCTGATCTTCCTGGACCTCGACCGCTTCAAGGAGGTCAACGACACCCACGGCCACCTCTCCGGCTCCGCCCTGCTCAAGGAGGTGGGCCAGGTGATCGAGGAGGCCAGCCGGGCCACCGACACGGTCTGCCGCTACGGCGGGGACGAGTTCGCGGTGGTCCTGCCCGAGACCGGCCGGGACGGGGCGCGCAACAGCGCCGAGCGGATCTTGAGCGCCATGCGCGAGCACGTCTTCCTCAAGGAGCGGGGGATGGCCGTCCACCTCTCGGCCTCCTTCGGCTGCGCCACCTTCCCGGACGACGCCAAGAGCTCCGAGGGGCTGCTCTCGGCCGCCGATCACGCGATGTACGCCGCCAAGGAGGCGGGCCGGGACCGCATCTGCCGGGCGAGCCGGGCCCTGCTGAGCGAGGAGCCGGGGGAGACCGACGCGGAGGACGCCTCCGGGCGCAGCCGGGCCGAGCGCGCCTGACGCAGGCCCATGACGCGCCGCGTCTTTCGGGCCGAGGCCCGGAGGTGCTTTCGATCGGGGTGTGGCGGCTGATCCCAGGGCTCCTGGAGCCTCCCGGAAGAAAACGACCTCGGGTCGTCTTTCGACGGAACTTCCCCGGCGCAGGGGCGTCGGTACTTCCATGAGGGTGCGTCCAGATGGGGAGCGTCTGCCGGAGGCCTTCTTCGAGGACGAGCTCCCCCGTTCCGGCGGCCGCAGCTGGGTGCTGCCCCTCGGGCCGATCGTGCTCCTCTGGGCGGTGGCCACCCTGATCCAGCAGGGGGAGCTGGGGCTGGAGGCCACGGAGGTCGGGCAGCCGGTCTTCGGCGCCGTGGCGGCCCCCGATGCCCCCCCGCGCCAGGTCGAGCTGGGGGGCGGTCGCAGCGTCCGCCGCCTGCGCCTGGCCCAGGCCCTGCTGGCCCGGGACGAGCCGGATCGGGCCCGCACCCTCCTGCTGCAGCTGCGGCGAGAGCTCGGGGACGTGGCCCTGGTCCTGCGCCCCCTGGCCCGGGCCGAGAAGGCCCTCGGCCACCGCGAGCGGGCGGCGGACCTCTACGTGACCCTCCTCCAGAGCCGGGGTGACGACATCGAGGCTCTCGAGTTCTTCCTGCGCTACCGCTACGAGGAGGACGACCTGCAGGGCGCCCTCGACATCGCGGGCGAGCTGCGGGAGCTGGGCGCCCTCACCGGCGAGTCGGCCCACTTCGCCGACCTGGTCCGGGCCGAGCAGGCCGCCCGGGCCATGGCGCGGCGGATGCGCGCCGAGCGCTGAAAGGGTCTGCCCGCGCGTTGACCCCCCGGGGCGCCGCCCTTACCCTGCGCCGCCAGCCCTCCGCCTCGAGCGGCGGCGAGGGCCAGGAGCAAGGAGCCACCGAAGGTGTCCAAGATCAGCAGCGTCAAGGGAATGAACGACCTCTTGCCGGCGGAGCTCGTCCGCTGGCACCGCCTCGAGGCCGCGATGCGGGACCGCTTCGACCGCTACGGCTACGGGGAGCTGCGCACGCCCCTCCTCGAGGAGACCCGCCTCTTCGCCCGCTCGATCGGGGACGAGACCGACATCGTCGGCAAGGAGATGTACACCTTCCCGGATCGCAAGGGGAAGAAGCAGCTCTCCCTGCGCCCCGAGGGCACGGCCAGCGCGGTGCGCGCCTACATCCAGCACTCGGTCCACGGCGCCGAGCCGGTGACCCGCTGGTGGTACTTCGGCCCCATGTACCGCCACGAGCGGGTGCAGGCCGGCCGCTACCGGCAGTTCTACCAGGTGGGGGCCGAGGCCCTGGGCAGCGCCGATCCCTCCCTCGAGGCCGAGGTGATCTCTCTCTTCGACGGCTTCCTGCGCCAGGACCTGGGGCTCGGCGAGGTCGAGCTGCAGGTGAACAACCTGGGAGACAGCGAGGATCGCAAGGCCTACGCCGCGGCCCTGGTGGCCCACCTCGACGGCCACCTGGAGGTCCTCTGCGAGGACTGCCGGCGTCGCAAGGTCGAGAACCCCCTGCGCACCCTCGACTGCAAGGTGCCGGGCTGCCAGCCGGTGATGGAGGCGGCCCCCCGCCTGGAGGATCACCTGGGGGAGGCGGCGCGGGTGCACTTCGCCGAGGTGCTCTCGCTGCTCGACGCCCTGGGGATCGCCTGGGTCCGCAACCACCGGCTGGTGCGGGGGCTGGACTACTACAACCGCACCTGCTTCGAGTTCGTGGCCGGGGGCCTCGGCGCCCAGAACACCGTCTGCGCCGGCGGCCGCTACGACGGCCTGGTCGCCCAGCTGGGCGGGCCGAAGACCCCGGCGGTGGGCTTCGCGGCCGGGATCGAGCGCCTGGTCAGCCTGATGAGCGACGCCGCCCCGGAGGACGCACCGGAGCTGGTCGCGGTGGTGCCGGTCGGCACTGAAGTTTTTCCGGCCTGCCTGCGTCTGGTCGAGGAGCTGCGCCGCGAGGGGCTGCGGGTGGACTTCGATCCCCGCCGGGGCAGCCTGAAATCTCAGATGCGCAGGGCAGACAAGCTGGGCGCCCGGGTGGCGCTGGTCATCGGCGAGGACGAGCTCGCCGCCGGGCGGGTTCCGGCGAAGGACCTGCGCCTCGAGGGGGCCGAGCCGGAGGAGCTGGCCCTCGCCGACTTGCACGCTTCCCTGCGAAGGTGGTTCAAGGAGAGACGATGAATCGGACGAAGACCCACGCCTCGCTGATGCTGGTGAGCGCCCTCGCGGCGCTGATCGCCTTCCTGCCCTCTGCTGCCCTCGCCAAGGGCGATGGACCGGCGGTCTCGGTGGGTGACACCGCGCCCGGCTTCTTCCTGAAGACGATCAACTCCGAGGCCGTGGGCATGCCCCGCCTGGTCCTCAAGAACGTCCTGGAGGACGAGGCCACCAAGGCCGTGGTCATCTCCTTCTTCGCCACCTGGTGTGCGCCCTGCAAGAAGGAGCTGCCGGTGCTGCAGCAGCTCTGGAAGGCCTACGAGAAGGACGGCCTGCGGATCGTGGTCATCAGCATCGACAAGGAGGACGACGCGGTGAAGTCGCTCTCCGACTTCGCCACCGAGTTCGGCCTGACCTATCCGGTCGTCTCCGACCGCTTCAACCTCCTGGCCCGGCGCTATCTCGGTGCGACCACCGCCCTTCCCAGCCTCTTCATCACCGACGGAGACGGCGTCATCAAGGCGATCCACCAGTCCTACGACGAGAACGCCGGGGTGGCCCTCGAGCAGGAGCTGGCGGGCTACCTGGGCATCACCCTCACCGAGCCGGTGGTGAAGCCGGTGGAGGCCGCCGAGCCCGAGGTCGCCGAGAAGGCCGCCGAGGCCGCCGCCGAGCAGCCCGAGGCCGGCCAGAAGGCCGGCGCGTCGAAGAAGAAGGCGGGCAAGGGCAAGAGGAAGCCGGCCGGCGTCAAGAAGGCCAGGCAGGGCTGATCCGTGCGCTCGAAGCTCTTCGGCCTCGCCGCTCTCTCCCTGCTCCTCTCGGCCTGCGCCGCCGCGCCGCCGGCGCCCACGGTGGATCCCGAGGGTCCCGTGGTGCGGGTGCGGGCCTACCCGATCGAGGTGACCGGCGAGGAGGAGATCCTCGACGTGGGCGCCCGCTCGATCCTCACCGGGCGGATCTGCGGCACCCTCACCGAGATCGGTGGTGAGCGGATGAACTGCCTCACCCACGAGGACATCGACCGCCTCGCGACCGCCGTCGCGTGGCGCGAGACCCTCGGGGGGACCTGCGACGAGGGCCAGGGCCAGGGCTGCGCCGAGACGATCACCGACCTGGAGTTCGACCTCGTGGTCCGGGGAAGCCTGGCCATGGTCGACGGCAAGTACACCCTCGACCTCTCGGTGCTGCGCATCACGCCGCCCGAGCGGGTCGCATCCAAGCGGATCCAGGTCTCGAAGCCCGATGGGCTCTTCGACGAGGTCGAGGCGGCCTCCCGGGAGTTCGCCTGGATCATCCTGGGCGCGAAGTAGGAGACCGGCCATGACGCGCGTGCGCCTCGGCGTGAACGTGGACCATGTGGCGACCCTCCGGCAGGCCCGGGGCGTGCGCTTCCCCGATCCGGTGGCGGCCGCCCTGCTGGCCGAGAGCGCCGGCGCCGATCAGATCACCGTGCACCTGCGGGAGGACCGCCGGCACATCCAGGAGCGCGACCTGCGGGTGCTGCGCGAGACGGTGCAGACCCGCCTGAACCTGGAGTGCGCCGCGGCCGACGAGGTGCTCTCCATCGCCTGCAAGGTGCGCCCCGACGAGGCCACCCTGGTGCCCGAGCTCCGGGAGGAGCTGACCACCGAGGGCGGCCTCGACGTGGTGGGAGGCGGCGCGCGCCTCGCCGAGGCGGTCGCCCGGCTGAAGGAGGCCGGGATCATGGTGAGCCTCTTCATCGATCCCGACCCGGCCCAGATCGAGGCGAGCGCCCGGCTCGAGGTCGAGGCCATCGAGCTGCACTCCGGCACCTACTGCGACGCCACGACCGCGGCCGCCCGTGAGGCGGAGCTCACGCGGGTGGAGGAGGGCGCGGCGCTCGGCGCGAGGCTCGGGCTGATGGTGGCGGCCGGCCACGGCCTGACCCTCCAGAACGTCGAGCCGATCGTGGCGATCCCGCAGATCGAGGAGCTGAACATCGGGCACAGCATCGTGGCCCGGGCGCTCTTCGTCGGCTTCGAGGAGGCCGTGGCCGAGATGCGGGAGCTCCTCTTCCGCGACGACTGAAGACTCCAGCTGCGAGAGAGAGAGGGCGTGATGAGAGCGTTGACCGCGGAGGAGATGCGGGCCTGCGACCGGGTGGCCATCGAGGAGTTCGGGGTGCCGGGGGTCTCCCTCATGGAGACCGCGGGCCGGGCGGTGGCGGAGCGCGCCCTGGAGCTGCTCGAGGAGAGCGGCGGCGACGGTGCGCTGATCGTCTGCGGCTCGGGCAACAACGGTGGGGACGGCTTCGTCGCCGCCCGCTACCTCTTCCGGGCGGGCGTGGACGTGCAGGTGCTCTGCACCCGGACGGCGGAGGAGCTGCGCGGTGACGCCCGCACCTTCCACGACGTCGCGGTGAAGATGGAGATCCCCGTCGACTACTGCGCCGACACCGAGAGCCTCCCACCCCTCGCCATCGGCCCCGGGGACGTGGTCGTCGATGCCCTCTTCGGCACGGGCCTCGCGCGCCCGGTGGAGGGGCTGCCGCTGCGCCTGATCCAGGTGATGCGCGAGCTGCACGAGGGTGGGGTGAAGGTGGTGGCGGTGGACCTGCCCAGCGGCCTGCACTCGGACACCGGTCAGATCCTGGGCGAGGCGGTGCGCGCGGACGCGACCGTCACCTTCGGCTACCTCAAGCGGGGGCTGCTGCAGTACCCGGGGGTGCAGCTGGCGGGCGAGTGGGAGGTCGTCGACATCGGCCTCCCGCCCCAGGTGGAGGAGCAGCTGGGGCCCGAGTGCGTCCTCCTCGACGAGGCGATGGTCCGGGCGACCCTGCCGCGCCCGGCGCGGGACACCAACAAGGGGCGCCTCGGCCACGTGCTGGTCGTGGCCGGCAGCGCGGACAAGCCGGGCGCCGCCGCCCTGGCCTGCCTCGGCGCGCTGCGAGCGGGCGCGGGGCTGGTCACCCTCGCCACCCGGGCGGGGGGGCACGCCGCCACCGTCGCCGCCGCCCCGGAGGTGATGGGCCTGACCCTGCCGGGCGAGGGTCCGCTGGGACCGGACGACCTGCCGGCCCTGCAGGACGCGCTCGCGGGCAAGGACGCCCTCCTGATCGGGCCGGGGATCCCCCGGGCCGAGCCGACCCGCACCCTCTTGAAGCGCCTGCTCTCCGGTCTGCAGGTGCCGGCCGTGATCGACGCCGACGCCCTCAACGCCATCGGCGACGAACGGGCGGTCTTCGCCGGTCTGGAGCAGGAGGTCGTGCTCACGCCTCACCCCGGGGAGATGGCCCGCCTGCTGCCCTCCACCACCGCGAAGGTCCAGGCGGATCGCTACGGCAGCGCCGGAGCCCTGGCCGCCGAGACCGGCGCGACGGTGGTGCTCAAGGGGGCAGCCACGGTCGTCGCCGAGCCCGACGGGCGGCTGGCGGTGAACCCCACTGGCAACCCGGGGCTCGCCACCGGGGGCAGCGGGGACGTCCTGGCCGGGATCATCGCCGCGCTCCTGGGCCGGGGCCTCCCGGCGGCGGAGGCCGCGCGGGCGGGCGTCTTCGTCCACGGCCTCGCGGCCGACCGGAAGGCCGAGCAGCGGGGCGCGACGGGCCTCTCCGCCGGCGATCTGCCGCTCGCCCTCACCGAGCTCTGGGCGACCTGGTCGCTATGAAGCGGAGCCGACAGACGGTGCGCACCACCGGTGATGACGAGACCTTCGCGCTGGGCCGGGCCGTGGGCGAGGTGCTGGCGCCCGGGGACTTCCTCGGTCTCGAGGGGCCGATGGGCGCGGGCAAGACCCGGCTCATCCAGGGTATCTGTGAGGGCCTCGGCGTCGATCCCCGCGACGTGACGAGCCCCACCTACGCCCTGGTCAACACCTACTCCGGACGTCTCGCGGTCTACCACCTCGATCTCTACCGGGTGGTGGATCCCGAGGAGGTGGAGAGCACAGGGGTGCTCGACGTCGCCGGGGACGGAGTTGCCCTGGTGGAGTGGATCGACCGAGCCCGGGAGGTGCTCCCCCCCGGGGGTGTCCACGTCCTGATCCAGGACGAAGGCCCCGAGCTGCGAGACATCCGCTTCGAGGCTCCCGAGGGAGCCCCGCTGCTCGGGGCCGTTTCGAACTTCGCTGCGAGCGCCTAGTAGCCGCCGCGGCCGCCGCGGCCACCGCCGCCGCCGTAGCCACCACCGCCGCCGCCGTAGCCACCACCGCCGCGGCCACCGCGGCCACCGCCGCCGCCGCCGCCGCCGCCGCCACGAGCGCGCTCACGCGCCTCGTTGACCTTCAGGTTGCGACCGTCGAGGTCGGCGCCGTCGAGAGCATCGATGGCAGCCTGAGCGTCCTCGTCGGAACCCATCTCCACGAAGCCGAAGCCGCGAGAGCGGCCAGTATCCCGGTCCATCACGATCGACGCCTCGACCACATTGCGGCCATCCGCTCCGAAGGCGTCACGCAGACCCTCCTCGGTGGTGTTGTACGACAGGTTCCCAACGTAGAGCCTCTTGCCCATTGCTAACTTTCCTTTCAGTGTCCGTTCCCCGCTTCGATCGACACCGGAAGGGTGCGCGAGCTAGAGAGACGAGGCATTCCTATCAACTTTCGGGGGGTGGGCGATAGCGGAAATGGGTCTCCGCCTAGATTCTTGCTCCGGCGGCGGATCGGGCCTGGAGGCCGCCTGCAGCCCCCGGAGCGTGCAAGATCATCCCGGCGTCCACGCCGACGACCTGGTCATCGGGGACCGGGAGCCAGACGTTCTCGGTCGAGAGGGGCTCGCTCGCGATCAGGAGGTGCCGCACCGGGGTGCCGTCATCCACCTCCCCCTCGCAGGAGGGGTCGAGCATCGAGCAGCCGTCGCGCTCGGGGCAGCGCCCCTTGTAGGTGCTGTACCAGAGGGTATTTCCCGCGTGGACGGCGGCCAGGAGGTCGTCCCGGGCCACCACCAGGGTCAGGACGCTGGCCTTGGGGGCGCCGGGGTCCACCAGCGCTCGCAGCCGCTCGACCGTCTCCAGGAGGCAGGCCCGCACCGCGTCGAAGGGGGCGGTCGCCGAGGCGCCGTCCGTCCGCGCGTCCAGCAGGGAGAGGAAGAGCGCGAAGACCCGCTCGCTGTCGGTGTCGCCCTCGAAGCGCCGGTGGGGCGGGGCGACCCGGGCCTCGACCTCGGCCTTCAGCTCCGGCCAGCGGGCGATGTCCCCGTTGTGGGCGAAGGCCCAGGGGCCCCGCAGGAAGGGGTGGCAGTTGCGCTCCTCGACCGCGCCGGCGGAGGCCTTGCGCACGTGGGCGAGGACGGTGCGGCTGCTGACCAGGCCCGCCGCGCTGCGGAAGTCGCCGTCCACGAAGGCGGCGCCGGTGCCCCGCAGGAGGTGGCTGTCGGACCCGTCGAAGAAGGCGATGCCCCAGCCATCCGGGTGCTGGCGTGACTGCACCGTGAGGGCGTTGCGGGCCCTCACCAGTGAGTTGTGCATGGCGCTCGGGAAGGCCGAGCGGAAGCCAAAGACGCGACACATGCGACGGACACCATAACCTTGCCCCCCGGGGTCGCGCCAAAGCCCGAAGCTGTAAGGCCCCCGGGAGCCCTCAGGAGGGGCTCCGGGTGGTACATCAGGCCCCTGCCGCGAGGTCCGGGACGAGGCGGGGAGCGCCCCCTTCCGGTCCTCGCGATCTCCTGCCCTGCAAGGGGAGCCCCGATGCGTTCCACGAAGAAGCCCACCCTCCTCGCGCTGCTCCTCCTCGGCCTCCCCCTGGCCTGCACCCTCGCCCCCGGAGGCGGGGAGGAGGGCCCGGCCCAACTCTCCCTCCGGCGCGCGGATCCCCTGGCGGCCGTCAGCCTCGGCCAGGGCGAGGAGCGGGTGCTGCGCTTCCGGGGGCGCCTCCCACTCGCGGGGAGCCCCCGCGAGCCGCTCGCGCTCGCCGGCGCGCTGCTCGAGCGGCACGGGCCGGCCCTCGGCGCCCGCCCGGAGCTCGACTTCGAGTTCGTGCGCACCACCCGGGTGGGCCGCGAGGGGCAGGGCGTGGTCCACCGCCTGCGCCGCCTGGAGCAGGGGCTGGCCGTCGAGGGGGGCGAGCTGATCGTCGGCCAGGACCTCACCGGCGCCGTCACCTTCCTCCGGCATGCGCACCCCGCGGCGCTCCCGGTCCGCGCGCGGTCGCCGCTCAGCGGCGCCGCGGCCCTCGCGCGGGCCAGCGCCGGCATCCTCTCCCTCCACCGGGCGTGGATCGACGAGCAGGTCTGGGTCCGGGGCGACCGGGAGCACCCGGGCTGGCACGAGGCCTACCGGGTCGGGCTGCACCACGAGCCCGGCGCGGCGCCGCTCTCGGCCTTCCGCTGGGTCGCGGTGGAGAGCGGCGAGATCGTCCGGGAGCAGGACCGCCTGGTCCACGCCGGTCCCCCCTGCGTCCCCTGTGACGCCACGGTGGAAGCCGGCTGCGGCCGGCTCTTCTTCCGCTCGCCGCCCGAGGCCCTCGACGATCCGAGCGTTCGCAACGCCGACGACGTCGACGCCGCCCTCTCGGACTGCCAGCTCTCGAACCTCACCAGCAGCACCCGCCTCGACGGCACCTGGGCGAACACGGTCCCGACGGGCGGGCCGAGCGCCCGCGTCTCGCCGCCCTACGACGCCCTGCGCAGCGTGAATCAGCGCGCGGTGGACGAGGTCAACGCCTACTTCCACGCCGACCGGGCCCGGCGGCAGCTCGAGGCGCTCGGCTTCCCCGCGGTGATGGACTACTCCCTCGGGATCGACGCCCACGACGACCAGGTCGGGAACAACGCCTACTACGACCCGCAGAGCCGCGAGATGCACTTCGGGGAGAGCGGCGTCGACTATGCCCAGGACGCCGATGTCATCTACCACGAGTACGGCCACGCCATTCAGGACGACATGGTGCCGGGGTGGGGGCGCAGCTACGAGGCCGGCGCGCTCGGCGAGGGCTTCGGCGACTACTGGGCGGCCGGGATCACCGACGACGCCTACGCGACGGTCCTCGGGCCGGCCTGCGGCGGCGCCTGGGTCACGACCGGCTGGAACCCCTACGACGGCTCGGTCGGCTCGGGCTGCCTGCGCCGGGTGGACGGCACCCTGCGCTTCCCGGAAGACCAGCTCTGGGAGGTCCACGACGACGGGCGGATCTGGAGCGGCGCGATCTGGCCCCTGCGCCTCGCCCTGGGGCAGGCGGTGGCCGACCCCATCGTGGTGGCCTCGCACGCCTACCTCGGCTCGGGCCCCGACTACGTCGATGCGGCGGACGCGCTCCTCGCCGCGGATCGGGCCCTGAACGGCGGGACGAACGCCGCCGCCATCCACCAGGCGATGTTCGACCGGGGCATCCCGCGGAGCGCCGCCCCGGCGGTCGACACCGACATGAGCGCGCAGGCCTCCTACAGCTGCGAGAACCAGCGGGTCGACGTGAGCGGCCAGCAGGTCTACGAGGCCGGCCACTACGTCGAGTGCGTCTTCACCCAGCCCGGCGCCACCCGGATCCGCTTCCACTTCAGCCGCTTCGAGACCGAGCTGGACTACGACTTCGTCCGCATCAGCGACGGCATGTACAACGAGGTCCAGCTCCTCTCCGGGACCCCCTTCGGACAGGGCGGGGGCTACAGCGCGGCGGTCGACGGCGACACCATCGTGGCGCGCTTCTTCGCGGATCCGCGGGTCGAGGCGTGGGGTTTCGCCATCGACGGTGTCTCCTTCCCGCCGATGTGTGCGACCGACGCCGACTGCGACGACGGCCTCTTCTGCACCGGCGTCGAGACCTGCAACGCCCTGGGCGCCTGCCGCACCAGCGCGCTGCCGGGCCTCGACGACGGGGTGGGGTGCACCGTGGACGCCTGCGACGAGGCGACCCAGGTCATCACCCACACGCCGGACGACGGCATCTGCTCCGACGGCCGCTTCTGCAACGGGCCCGAGAGCTGCGACGCGGTCATCGGCTGCCTGCCCTCGCCGGGGCCCATCGATCCCGACGATGGCATCCCCTGCACCGACGACTACTGCGTGGAGCGCACCGACGAGATCGTGAACCTGCCGAACCACGATCTCTGCAGCGACGGTGTCTTCTGCAACGGCGCCGAGGTCTGCGACCCCTCCCTGGGCTGTCAGCCCGGCCCCTCGAACATCGAGGACGACGGCGTGGACTGCACGGTCGACGTCTGCAACGAGGAGACCGACGCGATCGAGCACCGGGTGGACGACGGCCTCTGTGACGACGGCCTCTTCTGCAACGGCCAGGAGAACTGCCACGCCGTCTTCGGCTGTGAGCCGGGCGCCGCGCCCGAGGTGGACGACGGCGTGGACTGCACGATCGACCGCTGCGACGAGGAGCTCGACGCGGTGGTGAACGAGCCGGATCATTCGGCCTGCAGCGACGACGTCTTCTGCAACGGGGCCGAGCTCTGCGATCCTTCTGGCGGCTGCGGGCTGGGCGAGCCGCCCGCGCTCGACGACGGGGACCTCTGCACCCTCGACGCCTGCGACGAGGAGGCCGGCGCCATCACCCACGCGGAGCTCGAGCGCTGCGATCCCGAGACCGGCGAGGTGAAGAAGGGCTGCGGCTGCGATGGTCCAGGGGAGAGCAGGGGTGGGGCAGCCCTCGCGCTCCTCCTGCTGGGGCTCGCGCTCGCCGAGCGGCGCCGCGCCGAGCCCTGAGCCGCGCGGTCGGTCGGAGGACCGGCCCGTGGGTGGCGAGCCCCCGGGTCGGGAACTAGGGTGACGGGCATGGGGGAAGTCACAGCGGGTTCGAGGCGGGCGCGAACCCGGCGGAAGGGGCGAGGCGGCGCCGGGCCCTCGCTCGGTGGGCTGATCCTGCTCGCGGTGCTCGTCTCCGGCTGCGGGCAGGAGGAGCAGACCGCGGCCTGCGCCGCGTTCGTGATCTGCGTCGAGGCCCGGGACGAGCAGGGTGGCCGCACCACCGATCTCGAGCGCTTCCGCGAGGGCGGCGCCTGCTGGGGCAGCCGGCCGGGTCAGACCCTCTGCGACCGGGCCTGCACCCGGGGCCTCGCCTTCCTGCGCGAGCGCTACACCCCGCTGCCGGAGGCCTGCACCCCATGAGGTCCCTCGGTCGATTGCTGGCCCTGGGGGTGGCCCTCGGGATGGTCGGCGCCGCGCTGGCGCACCTCCCGGCGATCCTCCAGACCGAGTACGAGCTCGAGCGGCCGGAGATCAGCTGGGCCCTCTACGGCGATATGCCGGAGGGGAGCGAGGTCTACACCCTGCGACTGACCTACGAGGAGGGCTTCGCCCTGCCGATGGAGCTGCTGATCCCCCACCGGCGCTCGCTCGGAGACTTCCGTCCGGCCTACGCGGTGGTGGGGCCCGGCCTGCCGGCGCCCACCGCGGGCGAGCTCGCCTTGCTCCCGCGGGCTCCGCCGGCCGGCGCCGGTGTCTTCCTCGAGCTCGACGACGATGGCGAGCGGCTGGTGATCTTCGAGAGCTTCATGCGCCGGATGTTCTGGTCCACCGGGCCCATGGCCCTGGCCCTCGAGGCCGGCGACTTCGAGATCTGGATCTGGTCCCCCGACGGCATCCCCGGGGAGTTCGTCTTCGGCATGGGCGTGGAGGAGGACTTCTCCGGCGGCGGCTGGGGGAAGGTCTTCGATGACTGGTCGACCTACAACTACTAGGGCGCTGTCCCTGGCCCTGATCCTCGCGGCTGCCGCGGTGGGCCTCGCGGGCGAGGCGCGCGCCGAGCGCCCGGCGCTCGCCGAAGCCTCGCGCTTCACGGTCGGCGGGGCCCTGGAGGTCGATCTGGTCGGCCTGGCCTACGGCCTGCGACCGGAGCTGCTCTGGCGGCCCTTCGCCCCGGACGGGGCGGGGCAGCTGCGGGTGGCCCTCGGCCTCCTGCCGGGGCCCGAGTACTTCTTCCTGCCTCTCGACCTCGGCTGGCGCTGGCGGTGGGGGAGGGCATGGCGGGTCTCGCCGGTGCTCGGCCTCGGCCTCGAGCGGCAGCACTTCTTCGTCGGGGACGCGCCGCCGGTCGCCCGAACCTCCCTCTACCTGGAGCTGGGGGCGGCCGTGCGGATCGACCGGCGCATGCGCGCGGGGCTGACCGTCGCCCCCGACCTCTCGCTCTGGCACGAGCCCGGCTTCGGCCTGGCGGTGCAGGCGACCTTCGGCTTCGATCTGGGCAAGGGAGGCGAGGCCGACTAGAGCTGGTCCCGTGTTCGGGACCCTCCTCACCGTCGCCTTCCTCCTCCTGCTCGGCCACGTCCTCTGGCGCGCTGCCTCGCTGCCGTGGCTCGCCCGCCTGCGCCGACGCCACTTCTGGATCGCCGGGGGCGGGCTGACCCTGATCTTCGTCCTGGGGCGCTTCGTCGGTCACGACGGGGAGGGCGCCCTGGCCGCGACCCTCGAGCTCCTGGGGATGAACCTCCTGGGCACGGTCTTCCTGCTCTGGGCGGCGCTGCTGGTGGCCGAGCTGCTCACCGGCTTCGGCTGGCTCCTGCGCCGGCGAGCCCCCGCCGTGCGCGCGGCGGCCCTGGGCGCGGGCGCGCTGCTGGCGGTGGTCGCGATGGTCCAGGGGCTGCGCGCGCCGGCCGTGGTCGAGCACGAGGTGGCGCTCGAGGGGCTGGCGCCGGAGCTGGACGGCCTGCGCGTCGTCGCCGTCTCGGACGCGCACCTCGGCTCGCAGCTCGGCGCCGGCTGGCTCGCGCCCCGCGTCGCCACGGTGCAGGCCCTCGAGCCGGATCTGATCCTCCTGCTCGGCGACATCTTCGAGGGGCACGGGGCGCCACCCGGGGTGGCCCGGCAGCTCGCCGGGCTCCGGGCGCCGCTGGGGAAGCTCTTCGTCGAGGGCAACCACGACTCGCGGCAGCGCCACGGGGGGGAGGGCTTCCACGCGCTCCTGGAGGGGGCCGGCTTCCGCTTCCTCGCCGATCGGAGCGTGGTGCTCGAGGGCGGCCTGGTGGTGGCCGGCGTGACGAGCACCACCCACCGGGCGCGGGGGCACGACGACTCGGATCCCCTGGGAGAGACCCTCGCCGCCCTCCCGGGCGGTCCGACGATCCTGCTCTCCCACGCGCCCTGGGAGGTGGAGCGGGCGGCCGAGGCGGGGGTCGACCTGATGCTCTCGGGGCACACCCACGGGGGGCAGATCTGGCCCTTCTCCTATCTGGTCGCCACGCGCTACGCGCACCTGGTCGGCCGGCACCGGGTCGGCGGCCTGGAGCTGATCATCAGCCGGGGCCTGGGCACCTGGGGGCCGCGGATGCGGCTCTGGCCGCAGGGCGAGATCCTCCTGCTGACCCTGCGCCCGGCGCAGCGAGGCCCGGGCTAGTCCGCGCGCAGGCGCCGCCGCTGCAGCTGACGCCAGGCCTTCGCCAGGGGCTCGCGGGGCTCCCCCGCGTGGTCGCGCAGCCCGAGGTTGGCGCGGGTCTTGAGGGCGAGCTCCCCCGGCCAGCCGTCCACCACGTTGCGGGAGGCGGCGACCAGCGCGCACCAGCCGGGCTCGCCACCGCAGTCGTATTCGTTGGGGATGGTGGAGCAGGCCCCGGCCAGCCCGCCCGGGAGCAGGTCACGGTTCGACCACCAGGTGAGCAGGTCGCTGGCGTGGGCGTCGGCCTCGGCGACGATCCACTCGAGGTAGGCGGCCTGGGCCTCGGCCGAGCCGCGGGCGTGCGAGACGCAGGGGCCGGTGTTCGCGTCGAGGGCGTAGCGGATCTCCTCGGCGGGCCAGCCGGTCGCGGCGATGACCAGGGGCGCCTCGACCCGCGAGGTGATCGCGCTGAGGTAGTCGGCGGGGAGGTCGGCCGGATCCACCAGCGCCGGGTGGTCGAAGGGGTAGGTCACCAGCGCCAGGCGATCCATCTTCAGGCCCGAGAGGGAGGTCAGGTTCGCCTCGCGGGCGGCCGCGGCGGCGGCGAAGCAGACCTCGGCGGGATCCTCGCAGGCGGGGTCCAGGCCGTGGAGGGTCTCGGCGACCAGGGAGGGGAAGACCACCAGGTCGGGGTGGCGGACCTTCACCGCCCGGTAGATGGCGTCCTCGGCCAGCACCAGCGACTCCCAGGTGCGCTCGTCGCAGCTCTCCCGGTAGAGGTTCAGCTCCATGCCGAGGTCCAGCCAGCGGGGCTGGAAGCGCTCGATCATCCAGAGGGTGTAGTCGATGTAGGCCTGGCGCAGGCGCGGCCCCTCGGGGTCGCGGACGAAGTCGAAGCAGAGGGCCGACCACTCCGAGACCGGCCCGGCCGTCGTGGCGGCGTCGGCGAGGTAGGCGCGCCCCTCGCCCCCCACCAGGGCCAGGGAGAGGAAGACCGGGGCCTCGCCGGCGCTGGCCACCTGCTCGTCGATGGCCTGCACCCAGCCCCCGGGCAGCTCGACGCCGTCCCCGAAGGAGTTCCAGGGGACGCCCAGGAAGTCCTGGTGGATGGCGACGGCGTCCACGTCCTCCGAGAGATCCCGCGCCACCATCCCGACGGAGGGGTGGGCGTCCCCGGTGGCCTGCACGTTCGAGGAGGCCAGGTGGAAGGTGCGCGGCTCGCCCCGGCCGCAGGCCGCGGTGGTCAGGAGGAGGGCGAGGAGGAGCGAGGGCTTCGATCCCATCGGGTCATCCTGGGGTGTGGGTGGTCTCGATGGGGTGGCCGCCGGCGACCACCGCCTGCACGTGGGAGACGCCGAGGTGATAGGCGAGCTGCCGGTAGTCGGTCGCGTGGTGCACGACGAGATCGGCCCGCGCGCCGGGGACGAGGCGGCCGACCTCGCCCCCGAGCCCCAGGCTGCGGGCGGCGCCGTCGGTGGCGGCCAGCAGCGCCTCGGCCGGCGTCAGCCCGTTCCAGAGGCAGGCCAGCCCCAGCGCCAGGGCGTGGTTGTCGCTCATCGCCGTGCCCGGGTTCAGGTTCGTCCCCAGGGCGAGGACGGCCCCCTCGTCGCAGAGCGCGCGGCCCGGCGCCCAGGTCGTGAGGCGGGCGTAGAGGGTAGCGGTGGGCAGCAGCCCGGCGGCGCAGCCGGAAGAAGCCAGGGCCTTCACGCCGGCTGGCGAGATCTGCTCCAGGTGGTCGGCGGAGAGGGCGCCGAGATCCGCGGCCAGCTCCGCGCCGCCGCCGGCGGTGAGCTGATCGACGTGGAGGCGCAGCCCGAGCCCCCGGTCGGCGGCGGCCTTCGCGATGCGGCGGGCGTCGGCCGCGGTGAAGGCGCCCTCCTCGACGAAGGCGTCGACGTGGGCGGCGAGCCGCTCCTCGGCGGCCGCCGGGATCATCTCCTCGCAGACCAGATCGACGTAGGCCTCGCGCCTCCCCTCGAACTCGCGCGGGAGGGCGTGCGCGCCCAGGAGGGTGCTGACCACCTTCCCGGGCAGGCGGCGGCTCGCGGCCTCGATGGCCCGCAGGAGCTTGAGCTCCTCCCCGGTGGAGAGCCCGTAGCCGCTCTTCACCTCGACGCAGGTCACCCCTTGCTCGAGGAGGCGCCGGAGGCGGTGCTCGGCCAGCTCGGCGAGGAGCTCCTCCTCGGCCCGGCGGGTGGCGTCGACGGTGGAGAGGATGCCGCCCCCGCGCTTGAGGATCTCGAGGTAGGGCACCCCGGCGCAGCGCTCGGCGAACTCGGCGGCCCGGTCCCCGGCGAAGGCGAGGTGGGTGTGGGGATCGACGAAGCCCGGGGTCACCAGCCCTCCGCCCGCGTCGAGGCGGTAGACCTCGTGGGAGCGGACGTCCCGGGGCAGGCCGGCGCGGGGGCCGGCGTAGTCCACCTTCCCCCCGCTGCAGTGCACGACGGCGTCCTCTTGCAGGCCCAGGGCGGCCTCGGCGCCGCCGGCGCGGTCGCCGGCGCAGGTCACCAGCTGGCCGATGTTCTCGACCAGGAGTCCCGGCCCGTGCTCTTCGCTCATGCCTCCACCCTAGGGCTCCATCAGGCGGGGTCCAGGCCCGGGATCCTCACCCCGCGCTCCCGCGCCACCGTGATGGCCTCCTCGTAGCCGGCGTCAGCGTGGCGGATGACGCCCATGCCCGGATCCGACTGGAGCACCCGCTCGAGGCGGCGGGCCGCGGCCTCGGTGCCGTCCGCGACGATCACCTGCCCGGCGTGGAGCGAGTAGCCGATGCCCACGCCGCCGCCATGGTGGAAGCTCACCCACGACGCGCCGTTCACCGCGTTGATCAGGGCGTTGAGGATCGGCCAGTCGGCCACCGCGTCGGTGCCGTCCTTCATCCCTTCCGTCTCGCGGTTGGGCGAGGCGACCGAGCCGCAGTCGAGGTGGTCGCGGCCGATGACGATCGGCGCCGAGACCTCACCCTTCGCGACCATCTCGTTGAAGAGCAGCCCCGCCTTCTCCCGCTCGCCGTAGCCCAGCCAGCAGATGCGCGAGGGCAGGCCCTGGAAGTGCACCTTCTCCCGCGCCAGCTCGAGCCAGCGGTGGAGGTGGGGCTTGTCGGGGAAGAGGGCCTTGAGCGCCTCGTCGGTCTTGTAGATGTCCTCGGGATCTCCGGAGAGGGCGACCCAGCGGAAGGGGCCCTGTCCCTCGCAGAAGAGGGGGCGGATGTAGGCCGGCACGAAGCCCGGGAAGTCGAAGGCGTTCTCCACGCCCCCCTTCACCGCCTGGGCCCGGATGTTGTTGCCGTAGTCGAAGACGTGGCTGCCGGCCGCCTGGAAGTCGAGCATCGCCTGGACGTGGGCGGCCATGCTCTCGATGCTGCGGCGGATGTACTCCTCCGGATCCTCCGCACGCAGCTCTGCCGCCGCCGCGAGGGAGAGCCCGGCGGGGACGTAGCCGTGCAGCTCGTCGTGGGCGCTCGTCTGATCGGTGACCAGGTCGGGCTTCAGGCCCCGCCGCACCATCTCCGGCAGCAGCTCGGCGGCGTTGCCCAGCAGGCCCACCGAGAGGGCGCGCTTCTCGGCCAGGGCCTCTTCGCAGAGCCGCAGGGCCTCGTCGAGGTCGTCGGCGCGGGCGTCGAGGTAGCCGGTCTCCAGGCGGCGCTCGATGCGGTGGGGATCGACCTCGACCCCGAGGAAGACCGCACCGTTCATCGTCGCGGCCAGCGGCTGGGCGCCGCCCATGCCGCCGAGGCCCGCCGAGAGCACCAGCCGGCCGGCGAGGTCGTCGCTGCCGAAGTGCTGCCGGCCCGCGGCGGCGAAGGTCTCGTAGGTGCCCTGCAGGATCCCCTGGGTGCCGATGTAGATCCACGAGCCGGCGGTCATCTGCCCGTACATCATCAGGCCGCGCTGTTCGAGCTCCCGGAAGTGCTCCCAGGTGGCCCACTTGCCCACGAGGTTGGAGTTGGCGATGAGCACGCGGGGCGCATCGGGGTGGCTCTTCATCACGCCGACCGGCTTGCCCGACTGCACCAGCAGGGTCTCGTCGTCCTCCAGCTCGCGCAGGGCGGCCACGATCGCGTCGAAGGCCTCCCAGGAGCGCGCCGCCTTGCCGGTGCCCCCGTAGACGACCAGGTCCTCGGGGCGCTCGGCCACGTCGGGCTCGAGGTTGTGGTGGATCATCCGGAGCGCGGCTTCCTGCACCCAGCCCTTGCAGGTCCGCTCCGGCCCTCTCGGCGCTCGGATCGTGCGGCTCATGCCCGTTCTCTACGCCAGGGTGGGGGGCAACTCCAGGGGCCACCGGACCCTGCCCCTGGATGAACCAGAATGTTGCGTGAGGGGGTTGTCAGGAGACCTGACAAAGACTAGATAGCTGTCAGGAGTCCTGACTATGGCGCGCGACGATCTCGAGCATCGACTGTTGACCGGCCTGGAGCGGGTGGGCTCGGTCCTGCGGACCCTGCGGCGCCAGAGCGCCCAGGCCGAGGGCGTGACCGGCACCCAGGCCCGGGTCCTTCGGATCCTGGCCCGGCACGGGGTCGTGGGTCTGCGCGGGGTCGAGCTCTCCCGGGAGCTGGGCGTCAGCCGCGCGAGCGGCGCCGAGACCGTGGCCGCCCTGGTCGGCCGGGCCCTGGTCCAGCAGGTCGAGGATCCGACCGACGGCCGGGCTCGTCTGGTGCGCCTGACCGAGCGGGGTCGCGAGGTGCACGCCCGCCTGGCTCACTGGGACGACTCCGCGGGCCAGGTCCTCGACGGCCTGGAGGACGCGGAGCGGATCGCGATGCTGCGCTCGCTGGTCACGACCATCCAGGGCCTGGAGGCGTCCGGGCTGATCCCGGAGGCCCGGGTCTGCCCCTCCTGCGAGCACTTCCAGGAAGACCCGGATCCCCGCGCCGAGGCGCCGCACCGCTGCGCGCTGACCGGCGATCCCATCGGGCCCGGGGACCTGCAGGTCGACTGCGACGGCCACCGCCACGTGGTCGTCCTGCGAAGGGGCTGAAGATTTCGAAGAGGCTTGGGGGCCTTGCCGGGACGAACGAATCGATGACGACAACCCGATGGGCCGGAGGAAGGCCGAAAGGTGGAGAGATGAACGTGAAGATCGGAATCGGAGCGGTGCTGGCAATCCTGTTCGGGCTGCTGGTGCCGGCGGCGGCGCAGGCCGAGGACACCTGCCTCGACTGTCACAACAAGGAGAACCCGGGCCTCGTCGCCCAGTGGCGCGCCTCGAAGCATGCCTCCCAGGACGTGGGCTGCCTCGAGTGTCACCAGGCGGACGCCAAGGACGTCGACGCCTTCGAGCACCACGGCAAGACCATCGCGATCATCGTGTCGCCCAAGGACTGCGCGAACTGCCACGAGAAGGAGTTCGAGGAGCAGAAGGGGTCCCACCACGCCCGGGCGGGCGAGATCCTCGGCTCCCTCGACAACCTCCTCGGTGAGGTCGTCGGTGGCCCCGCCGCCGTCAACGCCGGCTGCCGCCAGTGCCACGGCTCGGAGGTGAAGATCGGCGAGAACGGGCAGCCCACCCCCGAGACCTGGCCGAACACCGGCATGGGTCGGATCAACCCCGACGGCTCGAAGGGCTCCTGCAGCGCCTGCCACACCCGCCACGAGTTCTCGAAGGCCCAGGCCCGCCAGCCCGAGGCCTGCGGCAAGTGCCACCTCGGCCCCGACCACCCCCAGATCGAGGTCTGGAACGAGTCGAAGCACGGCATCCTCTACCACGCCAACCGCGAGAAGCTCGGCATGGAGTCCGACACCTGGCGGGCCGGCATCGAGTACAGCACCGGCCCGACCTGCGCCTCTTGTCACATGAGCGCAGCAGGGGACCAGCCGGTGACCCACGACGTGGGCGAGCGGATCTCCTGGACCCTGCGGCCGCCGATCTCGACCAAGCTCAACATGGTCATCTTCGACGACAACATGAAGAACGACCTCAACGGCGACAAGCCGGAGATGCCGGCCGTCGGCAGCGAGATGGTGGCCAAGGACGGCCAGAAGCGGAAGGTGAAGGGGACCCTCACCTGGGAGCAGCGGCGCGGGAAGATGCAGGACGTCTGCCAGCAGTGCCACCAGGACGGCTTCGTCGAGGGGGCCTACAAGCAGTTCGACGACGTGGTCGAGCTCTACAACGACAAGTTCGCCAAGCCCTGCAAGGCGATCATCGAGGAGCTGATCGCCATGAAGAAGATCTCCAAGGTCTCCTTCGACGATCACATCGAGTGGATCTGGTGGGAGATCTGGCACCACGAGGGCCGCCGGGCCCGCCACGGAGCGGCCATGCAGGGGCCGGACTACACCTGGTGGCATGGCCTCTACGATGTCGCAAAGCACTTTTACGAGAAGTTTGTCCCGGAACTGGAAAGAGTTGCCGGAAAGAAGCTGGCCAAGAAGCTTCTTAACAAGCATGTTTACAGTCAGCCGGGTCATGAGTGGCACCGCGATGGTCTGTCCAAGGACCAGATCGACAAGATCCGGAACTTCTACGAGAAGCGGTACCAGCAGTAGCAGCGATTTGGTGGTTGCCGGCCTCCGGGGGCATGGGAGCGCGCCCGGGGGCCGGTGACCCCAATCCTGTTGCACCAAGGACCCTCTCAACTCCAAGGAGAGAGAGCGATGAAGCTCTTCCATGCACCGCTGTTTTCGATCCTGAGCGCCGGGCTCCTCGCCCTGGCGCCCTTCGCCGCAACCGCCCAGACCGAGGGAGCCCCCGAGGCCGCCGCGGAGGCTCCCGCCGAGGAGGCCGTCGCCGCCGAGGCTCCCGCCGAGGCGCCCGCCGAGGAGGCGAAGGCCGCCAAGAAGGGCGACTGCGCCTCCCACTGCGCGAAGCCCGAGGGCATCGTCATCGAGAAGGGCCCCTTCGCCCTGAAGATCGGCGCCCAGCTGCGAGCCCGGGGCATCGTCGACTCGAGCCGGTTGAACCTCCTCGACGACGGCCTCTTCGATCGCGAGTACGTGACCCAGCGAGCGCGCCTCGGGGCCATCTTCAGCCACGAGGGGGGCGCCGCCATCGGCCTCCAGCTCCAGGACAGCCGGGTCTGGGGCGAGGAGCTGGACACCCTCAACGACTTCGACGCCAACGGGCTCGATCTGCACGAGGCCTACGCCGTGGTGCCGATCTACGAGAAGCTGAAGCTCAAGCTGGGCCGCCAGGAGATCGTCTTCGATAACTCCCGGCTGGTCGGCAACGTGGGCTGGGTGCAGCGCGCCCGCAGCTTCGACGCCGCGCGGATGACCTACGCCCGGGAGCGCTTCGATCTCGACCTCTTCTACGCGCTGGTCTCCGAGACGGATACCGACGGTGACGGCAGCGTGCCCTCGGGCGCCGACGCCCGCAGCGCCGACGTGACCTTCGGCGGCGTCCACTCCAACCTGAAGGTGGCCGAGGGGCACCTGCTCTCGCTCGCCTACTACAACCGCTCGGACGTGCCGGCCCGCCACTACCGCCACACCGTCGGCGGCTACGCCCAGGGCAAGGTCGCCGGCCTGGGCTACACCGGCGAGCTCTTCTTCCAGTTCGGCCGCAACCAGGACGAGGTCGTCTCGGCCTGGATGAGCGCCCTCCACCTGAGCTATGGCCTCGAGGCCACCGCGAAGCCGGCCCTCGAGCTGTGGTTCGAGTACCTCTCGGGCGACGACGGCTCCGGGCGGGGCGCCTTCGACACCCTCTACGCCACGAACCACAAGTTCTACGGCGAGATGGACTACTTCCTGAACATCCCGGTCCACTCCGGCGGGCTGGGCCTCATGGACGTGGGCGGCCGCCTCTCGGCCTCGCCGCACGCGAAGCTCCAGACCCAGGTGGACCTGCACCTCCTGGGCGCCACCGCGGCGCCCGTGGGCGGGGGCAGCTCCAACTTCGGGGTCGAGCTGGACTTCAAGCTCATCGCCTCGATCAGCCAGAAGGTCGGCGTCCGCTTCCTCTACGGCATCTTCCTGCCCGGCGACGGCCTGGCGGCGGTCAAGGGAGTGGATCAGGCGGATCTCACGGGCCTGGAGCACTTCGCCTACCTGACGGTGGACTTGAAGCTCTAGGTCCAGGATCTGCGCTTGCCGAACGCGCTATCGGGGTGGAAGATACCCGGCGATGATCTCCGGTCCTCACCAGCCCGGTAGCTGCCCTCGGGGCTACTACCTGCGGGTCTCGGTCACCGAGGCCTGCGCCTACCGCTGCGCCTACTGCCAGCCGGACGGTCCGGTGGCACAGGGGCGCAGCGGGCTGGCGCCGGAGCAGCTCGAGGCCCTGGTCGCGGCCCTCACCCGGGTGGGCGTGCACCGGGTCCGGCTCACCGGCGGCGAGCCCCTCTCCCGGCGAGACTGCCCGGAGATCGTCGAGCGCCTCGCCCGGCTCCCGGGCCTCGCCGAGGTCGCCCTCACCACCAACGGGCAGCGCCTGCGCCCGATGGCGGCGGCGCTGGCCGAGGCCGGGCTCTCCCGCCTCAACGTGCACCTCGACTCCCTCGATCCCCGGCGTCATCACGAGATCACCGGCCACGACGACCACGCCGAGGTGCTGGCGGGCATCGATGCCGCCGAGGCCGCCGGCCTGCCGCCACCGAAGATCAACGTGGTGGTGATGCGGGGGGTGAACGACGACGAGCTGGCGGCCTTCTGCGAGCACGCGGCGGCCACCGGCCGCACCGTCCGCTTCATCGAGCTGATGGACACCGGCATCGCCGCGCGCTGGTCGCGAGAGCACCTCGTCACCGCCGCCGAGATCCGCGAGCGGATCGCCGCGCACTTCGAGCTGCAGCCGCGCTTCGCCGACCGGGGCGCGAGCCCGGCGCAGGAGTACCTGCTCGACGGGGGGCGGGCCACCGTGGGCATCATCGCCTCCGAGTCCGAGCCCTTCTGTGAGCGCTGCAACCGCCTGCGCCTCACGGTGAAGGGGGAGCTGCGCGGCTGCCTCTACGAGGCGGGTGGGGTGCCCCTCCTGCCGCACCTCGAAGATCCCGCGCGGCTCGGCGAGGTCATCGCCCGGGGCGTCGCCGGGAAGCGCTCTCACCACCCGACGGCGGGAGAGGTCGAGGCGAACCGCTTCTCGATGGCCGCCATCGGAGGGTAGACGCTGGCGCCGAACTCCCGCCTGGGAGTACGATTCTCGACGCTATGCGGCGAATCCGGGTTGTAGCGGCGATGGTGGAGCAGGGGGGCAAGTACCTCATCACCCAGCGGCGCCCGGAGGCGACCCTGCCGCTGCTCTGGGAGTTCCCCGGCGGGCGGGTCGAGGACGGGGAGAGCGACGAGGATGCGCTCGCTCGCGAGCTCTCCGAGGAGATGGGCATCGAGGTCGAGGTGGGCGAGGAGATCATGGAGATCGAGCACGTCTACCCCGACTACCAGGTCGACTTCTGCGTCTACGCGGCGAGGATCATCAGCGGGGTGATCATCCACCGGCGGGTCCACGATCACCGCTGGGTGACCTCCCCGGAGCTCTCGGACTACGAGTTCCCGGGGGCCGACGCGCGGACGATGGATCTGCTGATCAAGGGTGAGCTCGGGGACGCCTAGGGCTCGTTCTGATCGCCTCCGTACACGTCCACGTCCACGTACACGTGCACGGCTTTTCCCGATGACCCGTCCCCCGATCACCACCGCCATCCTCGTCGGAGGCAAGAGCACCCGCATGGGCCAGGACAAGGCCCTGCTCGAGGTTGACGGCGTCGCCCTCGCGCAGCGGGCGGCGGGCCTTGCGGCGCCCTTCAGCGGCCGCGTCGTCCTCTGCGGAAGCCGGGACGACCTCGGTGACCTGGGCCCCGAGGTGCTGCCCGACCTTCACCCCGGAATGGGGCCTCTGGCGGGCCTGGAGGCGGCCCTCACGGCCTCGGAGACCGACTGGGTGCTGCTCCTCGCCTGCGACCTGCCGGGCCTGGACGCGGCGCTCCTCGAGGGGCTGCTCGGCCGGCTGGAGGGGGTGGGGGAGCACGACGCCGTCGCGGTCCGCAGCGCGCGGGGGCCCGAGCCCCTGGTCGCCCTCTACCACCGCCGCCTGCTGCCCGAGATCGTCGAGCGCCTCGAGCGTGGTCAACGCGCCGTGCACCGGCTGCTGCTGGACGCGAAGACCCTCTGGCACGAGGTCGGCGCCGACCCGCGCGTGGCGAACCTGAACACGCCGGCCGAGCTAGAGGCGTGGAAGAGCAACCACTAGCTCGAAGCTCACAGCTCGAAGCTCACAACCCCCTGGCTACCAGACGACCTCGCCGATCACCTCGCCCGTGCGCGCGCTGGTCAGCCGCAGGCCCTTGAAGGTCGCCGCGATGCCCTCGGCGTCCTCGTCGCCGGGGCGCTTCGCCTTCCAGGCGGACTTCACCTTGAAGAGCAGCTCCATCTTCACGTTGCCCGAGCGCAGCTGCAGCTCGAGGTTCCGGCGGTTCAGGTCCTCGGGGGGCTCGATCGTGAAGGGGAGCAGCCGCATCCGCGGACTGCCGCCCTTGTCGAACTTCGGCGCCTTGTCCTTGCACAGGCCGTAGCCGGCGGCGTCGAAGAAGGGGGTGACCGCCATGCGCAGCGCCCCGGAGGGGAGCTCGCCGGCCACCTGCACCAGCTGGCCGTGGCTGTCCGAGAGGCGGACGTGCAGCAGCTTGCCGGCGAACTTCTGCCGGGCCTTCTGGGTGCTCGCCCGGCAGTCGCGGACCTCGAACGGGTCACCCTTGCAGACGCCCACGTAGTTCTTCAGGAAGTTGCCCAGGCTCTCGATCTTCTCGGCCTTCTCCTTGAGGTCCTCGAAGGAGGCCCCGCCGGCCTCGGCCTTCAGCGGTGCGACGAGGAGAATCGGGAGGGCGAGCGCGGTGAGCAGCGTGTTGTTCATGGGCAGCGATGATGTCAGGCGTAACAGGGTTGCTGCAATCGGGTGATGATTTTGACTACATCCCCCTACCTGGGAAGCTGGAGTCCATGAGCCCCAGCGAGAACCCCGAGCGCCGCTACACTCCCCGCTTCGACAAGGCCTTCCCGGTCTTCCTCTCCGGCGACCGGGGCGTCACCTACGGCGTCGCCCGCAACGTCAGCGAGGGTGGGATGTACGTCGAGCTCGCCGACGCGGAGCCCCTCGGCTCGAGCGTCACCGTCACCTTCGCCTGGCCGGGCTCCAACGCCGAGATGAGCGTCGAGGCGGAGGTCCGCTACACCGCCGCGATCAACTTCGGTGGAGAGGGCGAGGGCCTCCGGGCCATCTGCGGGGTGGGGCTGCGCTTCGTCCGCTTCCTCGAGCGCGACCTCTACGACACCGCCGCGCCCGAGCTCGGCGCGATGCACTAGGACGGGCGCTTCTTCGGGAGGCGCGGCACCTCGGGCACCCGCAGGATGCCCTCCCGCATCGCCTCGACCATCTCGGGGTAGCCCAGCACCAGCTGGACCCGGTCCACGGCCAGCAGGCTGCCGAGGGGCAGGGAGACCTCGCCGCCGCTCTCCTCCCGGTGGGTGGCGCTGTGTTCGCTCTGGCGTCGATAGCCGAAGGGCGCCGAGGACTCGATCCGCACCTCGCCCTCCTCGCCGGGGCGCAGCTTCACCTCGACCGGGACCAGGTCGCGCAGCTCGAGGAGGTCCGCGACCGAGATCTCCGGCCGCCGGAAGGCCGCCGCGAGCTGCCGCACGACCGCCGCGCCGCCCTCGTCCCGCAGCAGCTCCCGCAGGGGCCGCCGCTCGCGGGTCCCCACCGGCACCACCTGCCAGGAGGGGCTCGCGATCGAGGCCGGATCCGCGTCCTCGATCCGGTACATCAGCTGCAGCTCGTCGGGGATGCGGCGCCTCCGGCGGGCGCCGAGCTGTACGAAGAGGAGCAGCAGCCCGGGGAGGAGCAGGAGCAGGCGCGGCTCGAGCAGGCCGCCCACGCCGGCCTCGAGCAGCTCCTCGGGGCGGGGGTCCGAGGGCACGCTCCAGTAGCGGGTGGCGTCGCTGGTGGCGAGGGTCCCCTCCACCGTGCGGATGGCGGCGCGCAGGTGGTGCGGTCCGAGGACCGCCGGCTTGAAGGGCATCATCATCGCCATGGGCCGGGAGATCCCGATCCCCGGCTCGGCCAGGGCGAAGGCCTCGCCCGCCTCGGCGGTCTCCAGCACCAGCTGGCAGGCCTGAACGGCGCAGGCCGCCGGCACCCGGTCCACCGAGAGGTAGACGTAGGTGTCCCGGCCCACGGCCAGGTCCAGGTTCAGCGAGCCCACCCGGACCTTCCCCTCGCCCCCGGCCAGGTGCTCCCGCTCCCGCCAGCGCCGCAGCGTGTTCGGGGCGACCTCCTGGACCGTGAGCTGGGGCGGGGGACCGCTCGCCGGTGGCGCGAGGACCGCCCAGCCGCCCAGCCCGCCGAGGCAGAGCGCCCCGATCATCGCCCACCGCAGGAGGTGGCCCGCCGGGGCCTCGTCCAGCCAGTCGCGCAAGGCGCGCAGCCTGTGACGGATCGAGGCCATTCCGGATCGAAGGACACCCATGAACAGGAACATGTTCCCCGATCGGTCCCCCCGCCCGCAACCGGCCTCCGGAGCGAATGCGCCCTCTTGTGGGCGCCGACCCCGCCATGCTAGTAACGCCGCTCTCGAATAGGCCGGCGTAGCTCAGTTGGTAGAGCAGCTGATTCGTAATCAGCAGGTCACCCGTTCAAGTCGGGTCGCCGGCTCCAGTTCCTCGGAGGCCTCGCATGCGTGCGGGGCCTTCGGTTTTCCGTCCGCCTTGCGGTAGGTTACCCGGGTTCGCTTGGAGGGGGCTCCGGGGGGCGAGAGATGATGGGGCGCAGTGGGTACACGCTCGCGGGGCGGAGAGGTCGGCGTCCGTCGCGAGGGCCGGTGGGTGTCTCGTTGCTGCTGCCCTTGCTGCTGCTGGCCGCGGCCTGCGTCACGGCGGATCCGGCGAAGCCGCCGCAGAAGCACGCCGAGGTGCCGGCCACCGACTTCTCGGAGATGCGGGAGTGCAAGGGCTGCCACGCGACGATCTACGAGCAGCACGCCGAGTCGATGCACGCGACGGCGTACACGAACCCGGTCTTCCTGGCGCAGTACTACGACCTCTTCATGTCGCGGCTGCACGAGAACCCGGCGGCCTTCGCGGACGAGCCCGACTGCCTCGCCTGTCACGCCCCCGTCGCCTTCCTGCGAAACCGCTACCTCGGTCAGCACGGAGCGGAGGGGACGGGAGACGAGGCGGGGGCCTGCGCCTCCTGCCACGGGGGCGCGACGCAGGTGGTCGGCGCCTCGGAGGAGGGCGTCGCCTGCGACTTCTGCCACCGCATCCAGGGCTTCGCCGACGAGGTGGCGGGGAACGGCAACTACCTCGCCAGCCCGGGGCAGCCGAAGTTCGGGCCGCTGAAGACCGAGACGGGCTGGCACCACGCCTACAGCGAGCTCCAGACCCGGAGCGAGTTCTGCGCCATCTGCCACAGCTCCCACAACCGCCTGGGCCTCGCGCTCCGGACGACCTTCGACGAGTGGAAGGAGAGCCGCTTCGCCCGCGAGGGCATCCAGTGCCAGGACTGCCACATGAACGCCAACGGCTTCCTCACCGAGGGCAAGGCGGTCTACGAGAAGGGCAAGGCGGCGCAGATGACCCTGGGCAGCGCGCCGGTGCGGGAGCGCCTCTACACCCACCGCTTCTACGGCGCGCACTCGGCCTCGCAGGTCGAGGGGGCCCTGGAGCTCGAGATCTGGATCCAGGCGCCCGAGATCCGCCCGGGCAAGCAGCAGCAGGTGATGGTGCGGGTCTTCAACGACAAGACCGGCCACAAGATGCCCTCCGGCAGCGCCGAGCTGCGGGTGGTCTACCTCGACGTGCTGGCGAAGACCGAGCAGGGGGACTTCCCCCTGCGCTGCGGCGGCAAGCTCGAGCCCCAGGGCCGCAGCGACGCCGGGAGCTCGGAGGCGATCTACGGCGGGAAGATCCCGCCCGGCCGGCGCCTCTACCACGCCGTGGTCGTGGACCAGGCGGGCGAGCGCACCTTCTCGCTCTTCGACGCGGCGAAGATGGTCTTCGACAACCGCCTGGAGGCCGGCGAGGTCCGCAACGAGACCTACTACCTGAGGCTCCCGGAGGAGGTCCGGGGCGAGGTGACCATCGAGGCCTCGCTCTACTACCTCCGCTACCCGGAGGTCTTCGCGCGTCAGCTCGAGGTGCCCGCCTTCGAGCCAGTGCGCTTCGCCTCCGCCGAGAAGCGGACCACGGTCGCCGTCCCCGAGGAATAGCCCGGAACGGGGGCGGCCGGCGGCGCGCCGCGGAACTTCAGGGTCCGGCGCCGGGGCCGGGGGGCCGGGGGGCGACGCCGGTGTCCTGCAGGCGCTGGAGGACGCCCTGCACCAGGCTCTGGTGGCCCTTGATGATCTCGACGAGTTGCGGCGCCTGGGCCGGGCACTCCCGCCGGAAGCCCTCGAGGATCGAGGGGGCCTCGGCGGCGGCCTTCTGGCTCTCCAGCATCGCCTCGAGGAAGCGGGGCGTGGCGAGGCGGGTGGCCTCCTGCTGCTGCTCCTTCGAGTAGCGAGGCAGGAGCTTGAAGAAGCGGTCGGCGTCGCGCAGGCTGTCCTGGTTCGCGCGCACGAAGTACTCGGTGAGGCGGGTGAGGCGAGCCTGGCAGTCGCCGCTCGCGTCGGTCATCTCGTCGACGAAGCCGACGAAGGTGCCGCCCTGGGTGGAGACCCCGACCAGGAGCGTGGCGAACTCGGCGACGGTGGGGAGGGCGACCCCGCCGGGGGTGATGGGCCGCTCCGACGCGAGGTCCGTGGCCGCGGTCGCCGGCTTCGCGGCGGCGGCGGGCTGCTCTGCAGGCTTCTCGGCGCAGCCGGGGAGGGTGAGGAGGAGCAGGAGGAGGAGTGCGGCGCGGACTCTCACGGTGGCTTCAGTCCTCCTCGGCGGCGTGCACCCGCAGCAGGGCGGCGACGAAGTCTGGGTTGGGGTCGATGAAGCGGACCCCCATCCCCGGGGTCTCGCCGTCGATCCGATCGAGGTCGTACTCGTTGGCCCGCACGACCTCGCCGGCCAGCTCGAAGTTTCCGGCCTCGTCCTCGAGGAGGGGGGTGAGCAGGACCTTCTTGCCCGGCGCCAGGGGCATCACGGTCTCGATGTAGCAGCCGGTCTCGGAGATGTCGTGGACGGGTCCGGACATGTAGCCTTCGCCGTCGTCGTACACGACCTCGAAGCGCAGCGCGTAGCGGCGGGTCTTCCTGTCTTCGCTCATCCGTCCCTCCCGCCCGTACTCTACCTTTTTGGGCCCTCTGTCCCGAAGTGTCAGTGGGGTGTGCGATACTCTCCCACATGCCCCACTCGAACAGACGCCGTCAGGGGGCGCAGGGTCGCAACTACAAGGTGGTCTTCCACTACCGGGAGCCCACCTGGGAGGCGCGCCACGGGAGGCGCGAGCATCCCTTCCGCATCTCCTTCGAGGTGGTCGCCATCGACCACGATCACGCCCAGGAGAAGGCGCGGGGTGAGCTTTTGAAGATGCGCGCCAACTCCGGGGTCTCGTGGATCATCCAGATCGAGCGGACGATGATCACCGAGCTCGAGGCGCGCGCCAGCGCCTGAAGCCGACCCGGCCCCCGCCATCGAATCGCCGCGCCCGGGAACAAGGCCGCCGCCTCGTGTGTCCTCTCCTCGAGAAGAGGAGAGAGACATGGCCGTGCCCGCCGCGATGCAGACCCTTCCCCTCGAGCCCTCGACCCCCGCGCGGGACGAGCCCGGACTGATGGGCCGCAAGCGAACCTGGGCCCGGGACTTCGCCCTGGTCGGCGGGGTCACCGGCGCCCTCGCGCCCCTCGCGGTCTACGCGGGCTTCCCGGCGCTCTACTACGGCCTCACCGGGCTCGGCGGGCTGGTGGCGGGCGCCGCCCTCGGCGGCCTGCTGCCCTGGCTGCTCGGCCGCCGCGCCCGCAAGGTGCCGGTGGTGGGCCTCCTGGCCGCCGGCCCGCTGGTCGGGGCCCTCTGGGGTGGGCTCGCCGGCCTCGCCGGATCGATCGTCTTCCTCGGTGATCACCACTCCCTCGATCTGGGCTTCCTCTCGGTGGCCTTCGGGGCGGTCGCCGGGGCGGTGCAGTTCGGCTGGCTCTGGATCCCCTACACGGTGAAGCGCGCCCGCAAGAAGCGCACCTGGCCACTCGTCGCCGGGGCGCTGGCGCTGGCGCCGGCGATGGGGTGGGCCGCGATGGCCGTGGTGCGCTTCTTCTTCTAGACGGAAGCGCTGCGGCGTGGTGCATAGGGTGTCCCTCGAAAGGAGGCTCCCCATGCCCTCGAACCATGAGCTCTTCTGGAGCGCCGAGCGCTTCGCGGTGGTCGGCAACCGCGAGGCCCGCACCTTCCCGATCCTCACCTTCCGCGGCCTGAAGAACCTCGGCAAGACCGCCATCCCGGTGGACCCGAGTCAGGCGCAGGTGGACGGCGAGACGGCCTACGACGATCTCGCCTCGATCCCCGGGGGCGTCGAGGCCGTGGTGCTGGAGGTGCCGCCGGAGGAGACCGCCGGCTGGATCCAGCAGGCGGCCGAGCTCGGGGTGAAGGACGTCTGGGTCCACATGAAGCGCGAGACCCCCGAGGCGATCGCGCTCGCGGAGGAGAAGGGCATCAACCTGCGCACCGGCACCTGCGCGGTGATGTACGTGACCCCGGGCTTCACCTTCCACTCGATCCACCGCGGCCTGCGGAAGCTCTCGGGCAACTACTGACGCGGCGCAGCACCGTGACCGAACCGTGACGGGTCCATGACGGCCTCCTGACCCCCGGAAGATCCGGGCGGCGCTATGCGTGGAGTATGAAGATCACTCCACTGCAGGGGGCCGGCGGCGGCCCGGGTCGCTCGAGTTCCACCGAGCCGAAGAAGGTCCTCTTCACCAGCATCTGCCGGCCGCTCGGCGAGGCTCACGGGGACTCACCCAGCGTCGGCTACGAGCTGCTCTTCGGGCAGGTGACGCGCGAGCAGGGGCTATTCTCGCCCCGGGCGACGCACATCTTCTTCTCCCTCGAGTACGTCGCCCAGAACCTCGACGCCGCCTGCACCGTGCTGCAGTACCCCTCGAAGCGGGAGCTGATCCGGGAGCTGCGCCGGGGCGACTTCGACGTGGTCGGGGTCTCCTTCGTGCTGGCGACCTTCCACCGGATGAAGGAGGTCGTCGCCCTCGTGCGCGAGCATGCCCCCCGGGCGAAGATCGTGCTGGGCGGCTACGGCACCGTGCTCTCCGACGAGGTGCTCGCGCCGCTCTCCGACGCCATCTGCCGGGAGGAGGGCGTGGCCTTCATGCGCGAGTACCTGGGCGAGGCGCCGCTGCCCATGCCTTTCGAGCACCCCCTGATCGTCAGCAAGCTGCGGGTCTTCGGGCAGGATGTCTCGAACACCGGCCTCGTCTTCGCCGGCCTCGGCTGCCCCAACGGCTGTGACTTCTGCTGCACCTCGCACTTCTTCAAGCGGAAGCACATCAAGCTGCTGCCCACCGGCGCCGACATCCACGGCGTGGTGCGGCGCTACCTCGATCGCGACCCCGGGATGTCGCTCACCATCCTCGACGAGGACTTCCTCCTCGATCGCAAGCGGGCGATGGCCTTCCGGGACGAGGTGCTGCGCGACGGGCGGCCCCTCTCGATCTTCTGCTTCGCCAGCGTGAAGGCGCTCTCGCGCTACACCGTGCACGAGCTGCTCGAGATGGGCATCGACGGGGTGTGGATCGGCTACGAGGGCACCCGCTCGGGCTACGGCAAGCAGGAGGGGAGGGAGGTCGCCGAGCTCTTCCGGGAGCTGCGCGCCCACGGCATCACCATCCTCGCCTCGATGATCGTCGGCTTCCCCTACCAGACCCCGGCGATCATCCAGGAGGAGCTCGACGGCCTGCTCGCCCTCGAGCCCACCTACACCCAGTTCCTCATCTACGGCCCGACGCCGGGCACGCCCTTCTACGAGAAGGTGATGGAGGAGGGGCTGCTGCACCAGGAGCAGGTGGACGATCCCGAGGGCTACTACCGCAACTGTGCGGGCTTCAAGGCGATGGTGAAGCACCCGGTGATGGAGCCGGCGGCCATCGAGGCCGCGCAGCGGCACTGCTACCGGGAGGACTTCCGCCGGCTCGGCCCCTCCATCGTGCGCTCGGTGGAGACCTACCTGAACGGCTACCGGGCGCTGAAGAACGCCAAGACGCCGCTCCTGAGGGCGAAGGCCCGGCGCTTCGCCGAGGGCGCCCGCCACGCCTACCCCGTGCTGCTCTCGGCGCGCCTCCTCGCGCCCACCCGGGCCGGCCGGCAGCGGGCCGGTCGCCTGGCCCGCGCGCTGCGTGACGAGCTCGGGGCCGGGGGATGGAAGGATCGCGCGCTCTCCGGCGCCCTGCTCGGCGCGGCGGCCTGGACCGGGCTCACCCTGAAGGCCGGGCTCTTCCAGCATCCCCGCCTGATCCGGCACGAGCACCCGGGGCGGTGGCGGAGCCGGCCCGCAGCGTCTACCTTCCTGGGCGATGAGGTTGGATCTGATCGGGGACGTCCACGGCGAGCTGCCGGCGCTGCGAGCGCTGCTCTCGTCGCTGGGCTATGACGAGGCGCTGCGCCACCCCGAGGGGCGCGTCCCCGTCTTCCTCGGCGATCTGATCGACCGCGGCGCCCACGGGCTCGAGGTCGCGCTCCTCGTCGCCGAGGCGGTGGCCGCCGGAAGGGCGCTCTGCCTGATGGGCAACCACGAGTACAACCTCGTGGGATGGCACCTGAAGGTGCCGCGCTTCGAGAAGCCCAAGCACAGCAACGAGGACACCATCGCCGACGTGAAGGCGCGCGCGGAGGCGTGGCGGCCGGTGCTCGAGCTCTTCCGCGCGCTGCCGCTCTCCCTGGAGCTTCCCGACCTCCGCGTGGTGCACGCCTGCTGGCACCGGGAGAGCCTGGAGGCCCTCGGCGGCCGCCTCGACGCCCCGGCCGGGGACAACCTGCCGGCGGGAGCGCAGGCCGGCGGGGTGGCCGCGCCCCTCTGGGAGGCGGTACGCCACCACTCGCCCTTCGCCGCCACCGAGCGGCGGCGGGACCTGCCCGGGCCGATGAACGGCCAGGACGATCCACCCCACGCTGTCCTGCTCAAGGGCTTCGAGGAGGAGGCCCCCGAGCCCTTCACCGACAACGACGGGAAGGTGCGCCACCGGATCCGCTCGACCTGGTGGTTGGGCGACCGCTCGGCGGTCCTCGATGATCGCCCCCAGGTGGTCGGGCACTACTGGAACCTGCCGCCGGTGGGGGAGGGGAGGCCGAGCTTCATGCCCCCGCACCCCTCGGGGCACGAGGCCCTGCGCCGCTGGCAGGAGCGGACCGTCGCGGAGCACCCCGAGCTCGACGGCGCCCCGGGCCGCCCCTTTCCTCGCCACGGCCGCCGCAGCGGCGCGGATGACCTCGTCTGCGTCGACTTCAACGGGGTCACCCAGACCAGCGACTCCGTCGCGTGTGTGGGGGCGCTGCGCTGGCCGGAGCGCGAGGTGGTCTGGGGTCTGGCGGCGAAGACCGGCCTGCGACGCGCCGCGTCGTGAGCGTCCATTTGCCCTACAGACCGCTGCCGGATCGAATCTGGCACACTGTAGGTGTTGTCCACGACGAGGATCATCAGGCTCGCTCCCGGGATCCTGCGGGAGAAGCGGGGTGACGAGGTCACTCAGGTCGCCCTCCTCGATCACGCTCGCCCGGAGAACATCCGGGTCGACTTCAAGGTCGCCTTCGAGCGTCACTTCGCGGCCAACCGAGAGATGCTCCTCGAGCAGGCCGAGCCCGGCGTCCTCCTGGCCGCGGTGGCCCCGGGGGCCGGCCTCTGCGCCCGCCTCTGGCTGCGGGCGACCGACACGCTGCGGGCGGCCACGGTAGGAAGGCACAGCCGCGCCGACTTCTATCTGCCCGGCGACTCCGAGCTCTCCCTGCGCCACCTGGCGGTGATGGTCCGGCTGGTCGAGGGCCGGCCCCGCCTGCGCGTCGTGGATCTGCGCTCGGGGGGAGGCCTGGAGCTGGAGGACGGAACCCCCGTCGGGGGCTTCACCGCCGACGGCCCGGTCTTCTTCGCCGCGGCCCGCTACAACTTCTTCTGCTTCCCCACGCCCGCTGCGCCGGCCTGGCCCGACGACGTCCAGGCCGCCTGGTCGAGCCTGCCCGCCCGCGAGGTCGAGAGTGATCCCGAGGCCCGCGAGGCCCGGCTCGCCGCCGAGCGCCAGCGGCGCCTGGCGGTGGCAGCGGAGGTCCTGCCGGTCTCCCGGGTGACCCTGATGGGGCGGCCCCTCGGCTTCCGCGAGCTCTCCCCGTCCGAGACCGAGGACGCCGAGGGCACTCTCCTCATCGAGGGCGAGGACCGGGTCGAGCAGATCACCGCCGGCCCCTCGGCCCTGCACCGGGGGCTGGTCATCGGGCGCTACTCTCGCTGCGACAACACGGTCGAGCTCGGCGAGGACTGCCTGCGCCTCTCCCGGGTCCACGCCCTGGTCGTGAAGGAGGGGGAGGGCGTCTGGGTGATCGACACGGCCAGCACCAACGGCTGCTGGATCGGTGACCGCGCGGTGAGCGTCTCCCGCCTCGACGATGGCACCCGGGTCGAGATGCCCGGGCTGGGCCAGCTCACCTGGCGCCACCGCTGATCGGCCGGCCGGGGAGGAGACCCGGAGGCGTCGGCGGAAAGGAGGCCGGATTCCGTCCGGAGAGCCCGTGTCCGGAGGGGAAATCCGCGCCGAAACGCATGGGAGGACTCATGGTAAATACCATGGGATAGGCCATGGGGTGGCCCATGGGGTGCATGGGAGGCCGAGAGATTCGCCTGTAAGTGATTACAGTGGCTTACGCGAGATGCCGACCTGGCGGCTCTCCCGTCTGATATTCGGCTGGCACCTATCGAGGCACCTATCGAGGGGGCCTGTCAGGGGAGGCGCGGGCTCGGCTCCGGGGGTGCTCACCTGGGCCTCGAGGGCGCCAGGCCGAGGAGCTCCGGCGTCGCAGCCTGAAGCTCGGGAGGCGACCGGGGCAGGCGCCCGGGCGGCGCCGGAGGGGCGGGGGGCCGGCCGAGGGGTCGCGCTGTCACTCACAGGGGTCACGCAAAAAAGCTATTACGTGACAGGCTCTTTTGCGAGAAAACTAACGCAGTAGGAGAACGTTGTTCAGCGTCTGAAAAGGCAGCCCTCAGGCCGACTGGCAGACGTTGTCGACGCAGGGCGCGCCGAGGCAGTCACTGGAGGAGACGCAGTCCACGCAGAGGCCATTGGAACAGACGTTCAGGGTCTGATCGGTGCAGTCCGACTGCTGGAGACACTGGATGCATCGGCCGTCGGTGCAGAAGAGCGCGCCGTTGATGCAGGTGCTGATGTCTCCGCCCTTGCACTCGGAACAGGTGCCGTTGTTGCACACCGGGACGGTCGGATCGACCTGCCAGCAGTCGTCGTCGATGGTGCAGGTCAGCCCTGCGTCTCCCAGGCCCCCGTCGGTCCCGGCATCCAGGCCCCCGTCCGCCCCACCGTCCCAGCAGGTCCCCGAGCCCGTGTCGCAGACTCCGCCGTTCGGGTGACCCTGGCAGTCGCCATCGGTGACGCAGTAGATGCAGGTCCCCGACACGCAGGTGGGGCCGTTGGGGTCGGTGATGCAGTCGGTATCGGTGAGGCAGACCCCGCCGCCGTCGGAGCCTGCGTCGAGGCCGCCATCAAGGCCGCCGTCGGTGCTCCAGGCGCAGGTTCCCTGGTCGCACCAGTCCCCGGTGGTCCCATCGCAGTCTCCGGAAACGACGCACTGGACACAGGCGAAGCTCACCGTGTCGCAGACCGGTCGGGCGGGATCCGCGCTGCAGTGGGACGCGGCCGTGCACTCGACGCAGGTCGAGTCGAGGGGATTGCAGACGCTGCCGGCGACGTTGCCGTTGCAGTCCACCGCATCCCGGCAGCCGACGCAGAGCTGCCGGGCGGTGTCGCAGTAGGGGGTGTCTCCGTGACAGTCGTTGCCCTCGATACACCCCACGCAGATCCGCTGGCCCGGGTCGCAGGCTGGCAGGAGAGGGTCGGAGCAGTTCAGGTTGCCCAGGCACTCGACGCAGGTCCCGTCGGCGTCACAGTAGGGCAGGGTCGTGTTGCAGTGCGCCTCCTCGAGGCAGCCGACGCACTGGTCGAGGATCGTGTCGCAGTAGGGCGTCGCACCGCTGCAGGATCCGTTGCAGGGGGGCTGGCCCCCGTCGCTCCCGCCCCCGTCGGTGCCACCCCCGTCGGTTCCCCCGTCTCCGGGATCCCCGCCGTCGGCGATCGCGACACAGATGCCCTCGGGAGAGCAGATCTCCCCGGCCAGGCAGGGGTCGGTCTCACCCTCGACGAGGTCGCAGCGGTAGAGGTCGGCCGGCTGCAGGCAGGCGAAGGCGAGCGGGACGAGGAGGACCGCGAGGAGGGGGAGGGCCAGCTTCCGGAGCAGCTCGATCGTCGGGCTCATGGTCCACCCCAGCGCGCGGTGAGGGTCGCCTGGGCGCCCCCGGGAAGAGGAAGCAGGGCCGCCTGCACCGGGGCGCCGCCCGTCGGAGAGCCGAAGCTCACCCCGCCGATGATCGCGCCGGCGCCCAGGGCCATGAGCAGCACCCCGATGCGCTCCCCGTCGAGGACCCGGCGGGCCTCGGTCCGGGAGAGCAGGTCGGTGGTCACCGGGGCCACCCCCGAGGGCTCGTCGAGCCAGCTCTGCCAGAGGTCGGCGGCCTCGTTGTGCCGGCGCATCCGGTCGGCGTTGATGCCCCAGACGCTGCCGCCGCCGGCCACCAGGAGGGTGCCGGCGCCCAGGCCCAGCCAGAAGGTGATCTGCCTGCCCTGCTGCTGGCTGCGGGTGAGGCGGGGTGCCGGCCGCACGGCGGGGGCCGGGGCCTCGCCGCCGGGCTCGGGGGTGGCGCTGGCGGTCGTCGCCTCGCTGCGGGTGGGGGCGGGGACGGCCGCGAGGAGCTCCTCGGCGGCCGAGCGCAGCTGCCTCACGAGCTGGGTGTCGTCGCTGGCCTCGCGGGTCGCCCGGGCGAGGGTGCGCGCGTCCTCGGTGTGGATCAGGGCGAGCTGGATCAGCCAGGTGCCGCCGACCTGCGCCACCTGCGGCCGCAGCAGGTAGGTCGCGCCGAGGGCGCCGCCGATCTCCGCGAGGCAGCTGGTGTCGGCCTCGCAGCCCATCAGCTGCTTGCGGGCCTCGAGGCCCAGGAGCGCCTCGATCTCGGAGGGCATCACCGCCCGGACGTGATCGGTGCGCGAGAGTACGTCGGCCAGGACCAGCTCGAGCCCCTCGACCTGCGAGCGATCGATGTTGCCGCTGGTGCCCAGCTCCATCACCGCCATCGCGATGCGGTCGTCGTCGGGCTCCGCGCCGAGGGCCGGACCCACCACCGTCAACGCCAGCACGACCCCTGCGAGCCGCGGCCTCACCCTCCTCCAGTTCCTCATTCGATCCAGAGGGTAGCGCTGGTGGATGCTCCACGCCACCGGCATCGAGGCGTCGAGAGGGCCACGACAGAGCTGTCAGCCTTTCGCCGGCCGCGTGGGGGGGGGAACCGGGGGGAAGCGACCGGAAATCCAGCGTTTCGGGCCCACGGCGATCATGGATTGTGACTTGCATCACGGCGCACCGAGGAAGGCCTGGCGCAGGTCGCGCCGGCCGGGAGGAGGCTAGAGATGCTCTGGAAGCGAAGGGCGGCGCCGGTCGCCGTGATCTCCACCCTGGCGCTGGCTGCCGGGCTCGCCGGCGTCGCGGCCTGCGGCGCCGGGGATGCTCTCGGCGGTGGGGAGTACGATCAGGGCGCCGACGGTGGCGCCAACTTCGAGGGGCTGGAGTGCAGCACCGACCTCGACTGTCCCGCGGGCCTGGTCTGCCAGACCGAGCACTGCGTGAGCCCCTCCGACGGCCGCCCGCCGGAGGTGGAGGAGACGCGCTCCTTCCTGGCCCCGGCGGCCTCGGCGGATCACGTCTTCGTCCTCTCGCCGAGCGAGAGCACGGTCGCGGTGATCGACGCTCAGTCCCTGGCCATCGAGACGGTGCCCCTGCCCGAGGAGCCCCTCGCGCTGGCGCTGCTCGACGCCAGCGAGACCCTCGTCGTCCTCTCCGGGCGGGGAGAGGCCCTCTCGGTGGTCGAGCCCACCCTCGACCCGCCACGCCTCCTCTCCCAGCCGGTCGGGCGCCGCTTCCCGGCCCTCTCCCTCTCGCCCGACGGCGCGTGGGCGCTGCTCTGGACCCCGGATGGTCACGCGATCGACGCCGGCGCCGAGGGGATCGTCTCGCTGGTCGACGTCGACGCTCTCGCCGCGGGCAGCCCCGCCCCGGTCCTGGAGCGGGCGGCCGGGCGCCGCCACACGGACGTCTTCTTCCGCCGGGAGGGACTGGCCTTCGTCGAGGCCGTGGTGGTGGGCTCCGAGGAGGTGGCGATCATCGATCTGGTCGATCCCGCGGCCTCGCCCCTGCCGGTGCGCCTGCCCCTGCCCGACGACTACACGGACCTCTTCTCCCGGGAGGTGGTGCCGGTGGCCGGAGGCGCCACCCTGCTGGTGCGCAGCTTCACGTCCCCCGATCTGCTGATCCTCGACATCGCCGGCCGCACGACCACCACCCTGACCCTGCCGGCGGTGCCCACCGATCTCGACGTCTCGGCCGACGGTGGCCTGGCCGTGGTGGCCCTGCGCGCCATCGGCGAGGTGGCCTGGCTGCCCCTCCCGGCGGGGCTCACCGATCCGGGCCTGCTCCAGCGCGCGGCGATCACCGAGGTCCCTCCCGGGCAGGTGACCCTGGCGGAGGACGCGAGCTTCCTCGTCGCCTTCACGACCTCCGAGCCGAGTGAGGCCCTGGCCTGGGTCGAGCTGGCCACCGGGCAGGTGAGCGTCTTCGACCGCCTGCAGAAGTGGGTGCGCACCGTGGGCATCGCGCCGGGCGGCGGCCGCGCCATCGTGCTGCACCGGCCCGATCCCGACTCGACCGTCGCCGATCCCTACGAGCGCGAGGTGGATCTCGACGAGGGCTACAGCCTGGTCGATCTCGCCGGACCCTTCGCGCAGCTCAAGCGGACGGCGGGGATCCCTCCCCGCACCATGGTCTTCACCCCCGACGGCCTGCACGCCGGGGTGACCCTGCGGGACGGGAACCGCGGCCGGATCGACGCGGTCGATCTCGAGACCCTCGTCACCGACACCCTGCCGCTCGCCTCGGGGCCGCAGTTCTCCGGGGCGCTGCCCGCGGGCGCGGCCGGCGCGGACCGGATGTGGGTCACCCAGGATCACGCCGCCGGGCGGATCTCCTTCGTCTCCCTGGCGGAGCGGGTGGTGCGCACGGTCACCGGCTACGACCTCAACGCGGAGATCGAAACCCCATGAGGAAGCTCACGTACTCGATCGTCCTGGCTCTCTTTTTCGTCGCGACCTTCAGCGTCGCCTGCGATCCCCGCGAGCCGATCTGGCAGCGGCCCCTGGCCACCGTCGGCCCGCTCTCGGTCGAGGGCCGGCTGGTCTTCCTGAACCGGACGACCGGGCAGGTGATCGCGCTCTCGCCGGAGACCGGCGTGCTGGCCCACGCCGTCGGGGAGCGCCCGCGGACGATGGTGGCGATGCCGGGCGGGGTGGGGGTGATCGCCGGCACCGGCGATGCTCCCCTCTTCGACCGGATCGATCTCGCGGACGGCGCCCGCGACCGGGTGGAGCTGCCCGCCCCCTACGATCGGATCTGGGTCTCCCCCTCGGGCGCCCACGCCCTGCTGACCTTCGACCCCAACGCGCCCCAGGCGCCCGGCGCGGTCCCCGCCCGGAACAACAACGAGGTGGGGGTGGTGGAGCTCGCCACCGGGCAGGTCGAGCAGCTCCTCCTCCAGACCGAGTCCCTGGCCCCCCGGGAGGTCGTCTTCAGCGATGACGGCGCCCTGGCGGCCGTCCTCCTCGACTCCGCCGTGGCCCTGATCGATCTGGTGGCCGAGCCCGCCGAGATCGTCACCGTGCCCCTGCGGCTGGGGGACGGCTCCCTCCTCGGACCCCGCAAGGGCCTCTTCGCCCCTGACGGCGGCCACCTCTACCTGCGGGTCGACGGCAGCCCCGACGTGCTCACCCTGGAGATCGCCCGCGGCGCCGGCGCGCTGGGCGCCTCGGTGAACTTCCTCTTCGTCCCCGACGCGGTGGCCCTAGTGGACATCGCCCGGGTGGAGGGGTGGGGCGATCACGTCGCCGCCCTCTTCTGGCGGACCGAGGGCGCGACCCTGGCGCTGCTGGAGGCCAGCGGTGACACCTCTCGCGGGCTGGAGGTCCAGCTCTCCGAGCGGGCGGGGAAGATCCTCGACCTCGGTGGAGGCCACCTCCTGGCCTGTCAGGCGCCGGTGGGCCGCGCCGGCTCCTCGAGCCGCTACGTCGCCGCCTGGAGCCTGGAGACCGGCCGCCTGGACGAGGACGCCCTGCTGGGCACCTACCTCGGGGAGCCGAGGCTGGGCGCCGGGAGGGTCTTCTTCTCCCACGGCCCGGTGGCGGTGGATGGCCAGTCCGCGGACGGGGCCATCACGGTGCTGCGGGTCGAGGAGGACGAGCTGCGCCTGCGGGTGCGCCTCTCGCCGGTGGTGCTCGGTGGCGCCGGGACCCTGGCCGCGGCGCCGCTGCCCGACGGCTCCCTGCTCACGGGCGTGCAGGCGCCGCGGGCGGACAGCGGGGCGCCCCCGGACCTCGACGGCGCGCGGGGGGGCGAGGTGGCCTTCCTCCTGCCGGTGAGCGCCGAGGGGCAGCCGGGGGAGGGGATGGTCCTCGACGAGCGGGTCGAGCAGGTCGGGGTGACGGGCGACTTCGCCTGGGCCCTGCACCCCGGTGAGGTCGGTGACGTCACCCTGGTGCCCCTCGCCGACCTTCAGCGGAACGCCGCCCGGCGCTACCGTGCCTTCCTCTTCACGGGCCTCACCGGGGCCGAGGAGCTCGCGCGATGATCACCACCCGACTTCTCCGGGTCCTGCTCGGCCTGACCCTCGCCCTGCCAGCGAGCATGGCGCTGGGCGAGCTCTCCCTGGGCTTCTCCTCCGGCGGCGCGATCGTGACGGCTCCGGAGTTCGAGCTGGTCAGCGACGGCGAGGGGATGCCGGCCCTCGGCCTGCGGGCCGGCCTCGAGCTGGATCCGAGCTTCGAGGTCCAGCTGGGCCTGGGCTACTCCGGCGCCCGCGCCCCGCTCTTCGGCAACCAGTACGCCGGGCTGCGCCTGCTCACCCTGGAGCTCACCGCGGGCTACCACCTTCCCCTCTGGAGCTTCCTGGGGACGGGGGTGCGCCTGGGGATCCTCGGCGACCTCGGGCGGCTGCAGATCGAGTCGTACAGTGACTACGATCGCTTCCGGGGCTGGAGCGCCGGCTTCGGGCTCGTCGCCCTGGCCGGCCTCGAGTGCCGCGTGCCCCTGGAGTCCCGGCGCCTCGACGGGGCGCGCCGCCCCAGCGGGCAGACCTTCCGCTTCGGGGTGGAGGCCGGCTACCGGTGGCGCCCCGCGGCGATGCCCTTCCACGATCTCGACCGCAAGACCGCCCGCGAGGATCCCGAGATCCAGCGGATCGCGCTGGAGGGCTTCGACGCCGGCTCGATCCGCCTCTCCGGTGCGGTGGTCCAGCTCACCGCGGGCATGAGCTTCTAGACGATCAGCACTTGGGCTCGGAGCGCACGGCGTGCAGGCCGATCTGCGTGATCTCCGAGTCCTCGTCGTCGTCCACCAGATCGATCACCCGCCCGGTGGTCTGCCGCAGGCGGCGGCAGAGCTCGCGGTTGATGTTCTGGAGGATCAACACGTAGGCCTTCACGTCTTCCTTGTAGAGGCGGTAGAGGTCCATCCCGGTCAGCTCGTGGACGCGGGCCTCGGTCTGGACCTCGATGGAGTAGGGGCGGGGGTGCATCTCGATCAGCGAGGTCTCCCCGAAGAAGTCCCCGGGCAGGAGGCGCATCAGCTTCACCCGGCAGCCGTTGGTCTTGGCCTGGCAGGCCACCAGCTCGCCGCGCTCGATGACGTACATCGCCTGACCGCGATCGCCCTCGTGGAAGACCTCCTCCCCGACGGCGAAGCGGCGCTCCACCAGCCGATCCATCACGCGGCCGAGCTGATCCTCGTTCAGCCCCCCGAAGAAGGGGGTGCGAGGGAGGAAGCGGTGCAACCAGGCTCGGCGAGCGTCCATCCTCTGATTCTATAGCGTGGCTCCGGGGTCCTGAAGTCGCTGGCTCGACTTTCCCCCGACCCGGTTCGCGGGTGAGGGGTGCTCCACGCTCCGGCGTATGGTTCACCCCCCACTTCCAGGGCGCCGGCGAGGGGGCCCGCCGGCGTTTGTCCCTCATTTCGGCAGGTTGGAGGTGGAGGTGAGGTGGGCACACACATTGCACACACCCTCCCACGAATACCCACCGGAACCACTCGGTCGCAGGTTCCCAAAGGAGACAACCCGATGAAACGCTTCTTCGCCATCTTCACCTTCGCAGCGTTCGTGACGCTGCCCAGCCTGGCGCTGGCCCAGAGCAACCCCGGCTACGAGTGCGACGACCAGTTCGGCGCCTGCGGCACGCCCGAGCAGAGCGGCGGCGGCGGCGGCGGTGGCTGCGGCGGCGGCGGCTCGATCCTCGTGAACAACACCGACCTCGGTGACACCT